>JAKLJM010000010.1 GCA_023151145.1 Bacteriovoracaceae bacterium
CTTTCTGGAGGAGAGGCTCAACGTTTAAAGCTTTCTCGAGAGCTTGCAAAGCGCACTAAGGGTCATTGCTTATATGTGCTTGATGAACCAACTACCGGCCTTCATTTTCAAGATATTAAAATTTTATTAGATGCTTTAAACCAATTAGTTAATCAAGGTCATACGCTTTTAGTTATTGAACACAATTTAGATGTTATTAAAACGGCTGATTGGATCATTGATTTAGGCCCAGAGGGTGGCGATAAAGGTGGCGAAATTGTTGCAGCTGGAACACCTGAAGAAATTATAAAAATTAATGAGTCTCAAACAGGAATATATTTAAAAAAGGTATTGAAGAAAAAATAAGATGAATATTTTTCGAAGTTTTCCACAAGATGCAGTCGTTGAATTCACAAATTTAAAAGATCATGTTTTAAATAACCGTGACCTAATAGTATGTGAAACTCCAAAAATTATTAGAAAACTTTTTGAACATAATATTAAAGTTCACAAAATCCTTTGCGTTGAAGATTTTTTACCTTCTATTCCATCAGATTTTTCTGGTGAAATTTATATTGCCTCAGATGAACTTCTTAATTCTATCGCTGGTTTTAAAGTTCATTATCAAGTATTGGCCTTAGCAGATAAACCTAAAGATTTTCCCTTACAAAACCTAGATAAAAAAATATTTTACCTCAATGGACTTTCTTCAGCTGAAAACATCGGTAGTATTGCTCGCTCTCTAGCGGGTTTTGATATCAACTCTCTAAAAACTTATTGCACACTCTTAGTTTTTTAAAATCTCAAGGCTATCTCATTATAGGCACAGCCAATCGTCCAGATGCCCATGACTTGTCGACTTTTAAGCTACCAGAAAAAGTTGTTTTTATTATCGGCTCTGAAGGACACGGAATGGATGATGAAACTCTTCTTCAATGTGATCTCTTTATGAAAATTCCTATTAACTCAACAGTCGCCCATCTCAATGCGTCCCATGCTGCCACCATTTTTATGTATGAAACTTCAAGACAAATGTAGTTTGTGACATTTTGGCCCCAAATTTTATTTATTTTCTCTCATCGTCTTTCATGATCTCGTCACTCGTTTGAATTTATCTATAATCAAAAGAAACAACTAACGATTGGAGATTAACAATGCTTAAAAGTACCTTGTTTGCCTTACTTTTATCTTTATCACTAACAACAAATGCAGCCTCAACTCTGGTTAAGAAAAACTTTCTTAATGCCATACTAAATAACTCGCTTGAGCGCGAATTTAAAAACCCACCTTTACCAGATAGTTGTATTCCAAGAGAAGACACTACAAGTTGTATTCAATCTGTGTGTAGTAAAATGCCAGGCTATAAATGTGATGATGTTCAAGAGCTACAAGAAGTTGCAAAACTATGTCGTAACAATTTTAATGGGCAATGTGTGGATTTAAGTTGTTCAAAAATGCCCAGCTATAAATGTGACGATATTGATGAATTGAAGGTGATCGCTGGTAGTTGCCAATATGTTTATGGTAACTCTTGTCAGCAAACCATTGCCTCTAAACTCCCTTCATATAAATATGATGATGTAGATGAATGGATGCTAATTAATTCTTCATGTAAATTTGCCACAGAAGATGCCGTTAGATGTTTAGAATATTCTTGTTCGAAACTTCCTAGTTATAAATGTGATGATCTTACTGAAATGCAGGCCCTTTTATCTGCCTGTATAGCTGAATAGGTTCCTGGAACCTAAATAGAAGAACAAAAAAAGGGGAGTCCAAAGACTCCCCCAATTTTATTTCTAAATTTCTAAACTTAAAATTAAGCAAGAAGGAATGTAGAGATAAGAGCGAAAATTACAAGTGATTCCATAAGTGCAAGACCAAGAATCATTGGAGTTTGGATCTTATCAGCAGCAGCTGGGTTACGAGCGATACCTTCTAGAGCAACTGAAGCTGCTTTAGATTGAGCTGTAACACCACCAAGAACTGCAATTCCTAGTGCGAAAAAGTAAGCGATGTACTTGATTGATTTTTCAGTAAGAGCAGCTGTTGCACCAGTTTGTGCGAAAGCTTGAGATGCTACGAACATGAAGAAAAGTACGAAAGCAGCTAATAAAGGTAATTTTTTGAACATGGTAATTCTCCTATAAAAAAGTTACGCCTCTTTGGTTTATCTTAGTGATGTGCGTGGTGCTCGTCATGATCGTGATGAGCAGTAGCCAAACTAATATACACCATTGAAAGCATGGTAAATACGTATGCTTGAATAAAACAAACTAATAATCCCAAGAACAAGAACACTACTGGAACTACGTATGGTGCAAGGTTAGAAAATGTTCCTAAAACCATGTGGTCACCAAACATGTTACCGTATAAACGAAGTGCTAATGAAATAGGACGGATACATGTAGAGATAATTTCGATAGGGAAGATAAGAATTGCTAAGTGCCATAACGGACCAGCAAAGTGCTTAATGTAATTTAGAGTTCCCAATTCTTTACAACCTTTTAAGTTGAAGTAAACGAATGATAGAACACCTAAGGCTAATGTTGTGTTGATTGATTCAGTCGGAGGTAAAAACCCTGGAATCAAACCAATCGCATTTGAAAAGAAAATCATAATAAAAAGAGAAGCTACAAAGTTATAATATTTTGGAGCTGTTTCTTCACCTAGAACAGCTTTCGCTTGTCCGTAGATAAATGAGCCATACATTTCAACGATATTTCTAAAAGTAACACCTTTATCAGGAACCACTGCTGCTTCAACATTAGTTACTTTCATTCTATATAAAAGTGTAATCACGAGGAAAATTAATCCTACGAAAATGAAAGTTACAATGTGTTCTGTGTGGTGAACTGTTGGAAAAGCGTGATGTAAAACTTGATCTAAACCTGTTGCTTTAGAAAGTGATGACATCCAGGTAAAGCCACCTGCTGCGAATGCATTTGAACAAATTAAAAGAGAGAGAAGTGAAATTAGCTTCTTCATTTAGTTAAGATCCTTCGCTTTGAACTAAAAATTAGTACAAAAATTTGGCAAACATAAAATAATACAGGAATAATTATCCTATTCCCTATGATTTGTACACCATATATTAAGCCAAGAACGAGAACGATAGCTTTTCCCACGAACAAAAAAACCACCCATCCAGGATTGTGAAAAAAAGGAAGAAACACTGCAAAGAGAATCAGAGAAAACAAAATATATTTTTTAAAATCAATCTTTTCGCTTAAGCGCATAATAAACCATCATGCCGATCATATTTATGATTATTGCGAGAAACAGAAGAACGGCTTGTGTTTGGCTTAATATCTTTTTTTCATGGAGTTGCATAGTCCCCCAAGCCGCCACAAATATGGTTGAAGGAAGACTCATGGCGATTCCAAGGACTTTAATCCATTTTCTATCCCACATTATCTTTTCCTGGCCGCACGACGTTCATAGACGGAATTCAATCTATTTTGAATGATATCTGGATTGGGGTAATCGTTGATGATGGAATAATATAAATCATAAGCATCTTTTAAATTTTCCGTCATTTCAAATACGTTTGCGATCCAAAATTTTGCCATAACAATATTTTCTTTTTTGGTCTCTCGCTTGGTGTATTCGGTCCATTGAAAAAGTGCCATGTTATAATCTTTTTTCTCAAAGAAAATGAGACCAATATAATAAAATGAACGAATAAAGTATTCGTGATTAGAATTTTTTTGAATCTCATTAAAAAGTTCTAGAGCTTTATCGTAATTTTTTAAATTGTAATAACTCATTCCAATTTGAAACTGAAAATAATCATGTCTCTTTAGCACTGGCCTAAATTCTGTTAAACGTTGGTAGTTATTTAAAGCTTCATTGTAGTTTTTCAAATAGCTATAATTTACATCCGCAAGTTTTTCTTCAATTTTAATTAACCACAAAGGCTCTTCTGTTAACTCTTTAGCTTCGCTATAATACTTAGCTGCTTTTTTATAATTTCCAACATAGATGGAATTCAATTCACCCAATTGAAAACAGATTTTTAATCTAAGTTCAGGCTCGAGTGTTGACTCGAGAATATTTTCATAGAGAAAAACAGCTTTATCGTATTTTTGATCGGCTATATAGGTTTGAGCATCGATAATTTTTCGATTTACTGGTGGCGTGAAATCACAAGAGGAAAAAATGAAAAGGGCACTTACTAGAAGTGCCCCTATTTTTTTAGTTTGTCTCATTACCTGAAGTATCTCCAGATGCTTCAACATCTGATACTGCAGTTTCTTCTTCTGCAACGTTAGATACCGCTACAACGTTTTCGCCTTCTTTAAGTTTAATCAGACGAACACCTTGAGTTGTTCTACCCATTAGTGAAATTCCAGAAATTCTTGTACGAATAACTTGGCCTTTATCAGTAATGATCATGAGATCATCTTTATCTGTTACAGGCTTGATATCGATAATATCACCGTTTTTATCAGTGAGTTTCATCGCTAAGATTCCCTTACCACCACGAGTTTGTCTTCTGTACTCAGAAACACTAGTACGCTTACCGTACCCATTCGCTGTTACAGAAAGAATTTCAACCGAGTCATCAATAATTTCCATACCAATGATTTTTTCATCGTCATTTAATTCAATTCCCTTCACACCTTGAGACACGCGACCTAATGGTCTTGCATCTGTTTCCGCGAAACGAATTATTTTTCCAGAAGATGAACAAAGAAGAACATCTTTATTTCCATCGGTAATTTTTACTGAAAGAACCTCATCACCATCAATGATCTTGATAGCAGTTAATCCTGATTGACGAATATTTTTGTATTCTTCTAATTCTGATTTTTTAACAATCCCGCGAGCTGTGGCGATCATTAAATATTTGCCGCTCCAATCATCTGGCATACAAATAATTTGTTTTACTGTTTCTCCAGCAGGCATTTGAATTAGGTTAACGATATTTCGTCCCTTATTCGTTCTATTTCCTTCTGGGATATTGTAAACCTTTAACGAGAACACTTGCCCTTTAGATGTAAAGATAAAGAGAGTAGAGTGAGTGTTTGCTGTAAAAATATTTGTGTAAAAGTCATCATCTGCATTATCTGCACCTTTTACTCCCGTTCCGCCACGTTTTTGCGTACGATATGTATCCATCGCCATACGTTTTACGTAACCCTTATGAGTAATCGTCACAATCACGTCTTCTTGTTTAACAAGATCTTCCATGTTGATTTCGTCAGCTTTTGCAACGATTTCAGTTCTTCTCTTATCACCGTAGTTCTCAAGAATTTCTACGAACTCTTGACGAATGATTCCAGTGATTAAATCTTCAGAACTTAAAATACTTTCAAGACGAGCAATTTCTTTCATAATTTCATTATAATCTTTAATGATTTTATCACGCTCAAGACCTGTTAAGCGTTGTAATCTCATATCTAAGATGGCTTGTGCCTGAATTTCAGAAAGTTTATAAGTCCCCATTAGCTTTTCTTTCGCTTGCAGTGGGCCTTCTGACTTCTTAATTAATTCAACAATTGCATCGATATTTTCAACAGCAATTTTTAAACCTTCTAAAATATGTGCGCGTTCTTTGGCTTTTTTCAGTTCATAAACTGTTCTTCTAATAACGATTTCACGACGGTGTTCGATAAAGAATGAAAGTTGATCTTTAATATTTAAAATTCTCGGACTTCCATTAACGATT
Source organism: Bacteriovoracaceae bacterium (assembly GCA_023151145.1). Taxonomy (GTDB): domain Bacteria; phylum Bdellovibrionota; class Bacteriovoracia; order Bacteriovoracales; family Bacteriovoracaceae; genus Bacteriovorax. Next base: position 5,651 of record JAKLJM010000010.1, read on the forward strand.
GATAAGAAAATAATACCAAAAGAAGTTTGAAGCGGAGTAGATTTATAAAGTTTGTTAATGATAACAGTTGGAATTTCACCTTTCTTTAAATCAATAACTACACGAATCCCTTCACGAGATGATTCATCTCGAAGATCTGAAATTCCTGTAATTTCTTTTTCATTAACTAACTCAGCAATTCTTTCGATAAGCTTAGCTTTGTTAACTTGGTAAGGAAGTTCCGTGATAACAATTGATTCACGATCTTTTTTCTTATTGTTTTCCACATCCATTTTTGCACGGATTTGTAAAACACCTTTACCAGTATGGTATGCTGAACGAATTCCTTCGGTCCCATGAATTGCACCAGCTGTTGGAAAGTCTGGACCAGGGATGATTTTCATTAATTCATCAATCGATGTATTTGGTTGATCAATTAACGTAATCAATCCATTCATAATTTCTGAAAGATTGTGCGGAGGAATGTTTGTTGCCATACCAACGGCAATACCAGCAGATCCGTTAATTAATAGGTTTGGAACTTTTGTTGGAAGAACTTTAGGCTCTAAAAAAGCGCCATCGTAGTTTGGTTGCCAATCAACAGTTTCCTTATCTAAGTCAGACATCATTTCTTCTGACAATTTTTTCATTCTTATTTCGGTATAACGCATGGCCGCTGCACTATCACCATCGATCGAACCAAAGTTCCCTTGGCCATCTACCAATGGATATCTCATCGAGAAGTCTTGGGCCATACGAACGATCGTACCGTATACAGCATAGTCACCATGTGGGTGATACTTACCGATAATATCCCCGACAACACGGGCTGACTTTAAAAATGGTTTATTGTGATAGTTACTTAGACCATCCATAGCATAAAGAACACGTCTATGAACTGGCTTCATTCCATCGCGAACATCGGGTAGGGCACGGCCAACGATTACCGACATTGCGTAATCAAGATAACAGCTTTTCATTTCATCTTGAATGCCAACCGGGCTAATGTTTCCGTGATTGATATTGTTGTTTTCTTCTGACATATTTTTTCCCTTAAACGTCTAAGTTTCTTGCATTAAGTGCATTTTCTTCAACAAACTTTCTTCTCGGTTCTACTTGGTCACCCATTAAAACAGAGAATACTTGATCCGCCTCAATCGTATCTTCAATTTTTACTTGTAGAAGAGTACGGTTTTCTGGATTCATTGTTGTTTCCCAAAGTTGCTCTGGGTTCATTTCTCCTAATCCCTTGTAACGTTGGATATAGGCACCTTGCTTTCCATCTTGAATAACAAATTCTGCAAATACCGTTAGAGATCCAAATTCTTTTGTATCTTTTTCTCTTTCGATTTTAAAAGTTGCTTTCGAGTATTTTTTAATCCCGTCATAGCTGTTCACTAGATCAGCATATTCAGGTGACTTTAAAAACCCTGGAGTAATTTTGAATTTTTTCGTTCTTGATGTCGTTTTTACGTTTAGTCTGAATGACAATACTTTTGTTTCAGCATCTTCATCAATTGTAATTGAGTACTGCTTTAAATTTGTTGTTTCTAGTTTTTTAAAGTGAGCCAATGTTGTGTTTACAATTTCTTCTGCTCTCGCTCTACTGCCTAGGTCTTCTGTTTTTAATTGAATTTCTTCAATTAAATATTTTAGAAGATCTGTGTCGTAATGAGTGTCGTAGTAAGAAAGAGTTCTTCTATACATTGTATCTTTATTAATGAGTGACTTCGCCATTTCACCAGTGATTACTTCACCATTAATTGAAATTTTTGAATCCTGAGTAGCATTATTGATAAGATATTCTTCTAATTTTTTCTCATCTTTTAAATATGTCTCAAACTTTCCTTTTTTATATTTATAAAGAGGTGGTTGAGCGATGTAGATATAACCTTGTTCGATTAGCTCAGGAAATTGTCTATAGAACAACGTTAAGAGGAGGGTTCTAATATGCGATCCATCGACGTCGGCATCGGTCATGATGACGATTTTGTGGTAACGAAGTTTTGCAATATTAAATTGATCTTTACCAATACTAGTCCCGAAAGCTTGAATAAGGTTTTTAATCTCATCAGAAGCTAACATTTTATCATAACGTGCTTTTTCAACGTTTAAGATTTTACCTTTTAGAGGTAGAACTGCTTGTACTCTACGATCGCGTCCTTGTTTTGCCGACCCGCCCGCAGAGTCCCCTTCTACGATATAAAGTTCACACTGAGCAGGATCTGATTCCTGACAGTCGGCCATTTTTCCTGGAAGACCAGAAAATTCTAAAACGTTTTTACGACGAGTAAGTTCACGAGCACGTCTTGCCGCTTCTCTTGCAGCTGCTGCGTCTACTGATTTTTTAATAACCATTTTACCAATTTCAGGATTTTCCTCCAAAAATTGTTTGAATGATTCACCAACAAGAGAGTTCACAATACCTTCAACTTCAGAGTTACCGAGTTTAGATTTTGTTTGTCCTTCAAATTGTGGTTCTTTTAATTTAACTGATACTACTGCAGTTAAACCTTCTCGCATATCATCACCTGTTAAAGCGATTTTAATATTTTTAAGAAGATTGTTATCTTTAGCATAGTTATTTAAAACACGAGTAAGCGCTGTTTTAAATCCAGAAACGTGGGTTCCACCTTCTGGAGTAGAAATATTATTTGCATAAGAAGAAATAATTTCATTGTATGAATCAGACCATTGCATAGCAATTTCTGCTTCATAATCGTCTTTAGTTTGAACGAAATAAACTACTTTTTTGTGAATGGGATTTTTTGCTCTATTTAAATAGGCAACGAATTCAGAGATACCACCTTCATAGTGAAAGATGTCTGATTTTTCTGTTCTTTCGTCAGTTAGAACAATTTTTAGACCTCTATTTAAAAACGCCATCTCACGGAAACGATTCGCCAATGTATCGTAATTGAATTCATGGAATTCAAAAATTTCATTATCTGGTTTAAAAGTAACTTTTGTCCCAGTTTCTTTTGGATTATCAAGTGATCCAATGACTTTAAGTGGTGCAGTAGCTTTTCCATGATCAAACATCAGTTCATGGATTTGACCGTATTTTTTAATTTCTAACTTAACCCATTTTGAAAGGGCATTTACAACTGATGCACCTACACCATGTAGACCACCTGAAACTTTATAAGCTCCACCTTCTTCATTGAATTTTCCACCAGCGTGAAGTTTAGTATAAACTAATTCCGCTCCTGAAACTTTTTCAGTTGGGTGAATATCAGTGGGAATCCCACGTCCGTTATCTACAACTGAAACAGAGTTATCGATGTGAATACAAACATCAATCTGCGTACAGTAACCTGCTAGCGCTTCATCGACAGAGTTATCAACAATCTCATACACACAATGATGTAATCCGCGCACCCCTGTATCACCAATGTACATACCTGGTCTTTTTCTTACGGCATCCAAGCCTTCAAGTACTTTAATCTGACTAGACCCGTACTCCGTGGTAACTTTCGAAATTGATTCTTGCTGATTTTCCAAGCGAACTCCTCATGCGTTTTGCTTAAACAAAATATAAAAACAAATTTTTTAATTGGATTATTGACTAATTATTGAGCCGTTTTTGATATGAATCTTATTAGCTCCTTCGATACGCTCCAATTCTTCCTTAAATTTTTCGTTGGCCGTAGTCACCAGAACCTGGAACTGACTTTTTTCCAAATATTCGACCAACCTACGCCATCGATGCTGATCAAGCTCGCCAGAAACGTCATCAATCAGGACAATGGGATAGGAGCTATATTTATACCGAAAAAGCTCTATATAGGCAAATAACAGGCTTAAATAAGACATTTTTTGTTGGCCTAAAGAACAAAAATCAAAGCTATTAAATCCGTCGAATAGAAGCACATAGTCATCTTTATGAGGTCCGTAGCTAGTCATCGAGCGTTCAATGTCTTTTTCTAGTTGGTTAGCATACATCAACGCTATATCTTTTGGACTCATTGAGCCGATTCTTGAATCTAGGTTGATATGTAGGTCATGGACTTCCAAAAAAAGCTCTTTAAAAGTTTGATTCATAAAAGGCGCCATTTCGTTTAAAAACTGCAATCTTTTTTGAGTTATTTCAAAACTTAAAACGGCGAAGTCTTCAATAGTAGCTTTTAATTGCTCGATATACTTTGGTGGTTTTTTAGATAAGAGAGTGTTTCTAAATTTCAATAATGTCTGATAGCGACTTAATGTTTTTTTATAATGTTCATCTAAAAGGGAAAGATACCTATCGATCCATTCTCTGCGATCACTTGAATTAGTATGAAATCCATACGAATCAAACGGATTAATAAAGACAGTCTTGATATCAATGCGTTTTTTAATAGGTTTTCCATTTTGATAGAAAGCCATTTCTTCAGCGGTCATTTTAGATGAATAGGAAAAGGGATTTTCTTCAAAGTCTATAAACACAGATGAAAATATTATTTCAGGTTTTTCACAATCTACTGACAAAAATTGTGGAAAACTCTGATTTTTACGAAAAGATTTTTTACTTGAGATAACTTGAATAGCTTCAAGGATATTTGTTTTTCCATTTCCATTCTCACCAAGAATACAGTTAATTTTTGGTGAGAATTGAATGAGTTGATTGGCTAGATTTCTGAAATTTTGAACTTGTAATTTAGTAATTTTATAATTTTTCATCAAAGCTTAAGTGGCATGATAATGCCTAAATAATTACTAGATTTATGTGATTTAATTAAAATTGGAGAGAGTTCATTATTAAATTCAAATCCAATTTCTTCACTTTCAAATGTTGGTAACATTTCTAATAAAAATTTTGCATTAAAACCGATATCAATATCTTTTCCTGAATAATTGATGCTTATCTTTTCTGTAGCTTCACCAAGTGAAGGGTGATTGGCAGAAATAATTAATTCATCAGCTCTAAAAGCTAACTTAACACCATTTGATCTTTCATTGGCCATAATTTTGATTCTTCTAACAGCATCAGTTAATTGGCTTTTATAGATTTCTGCAGTGTAAGTCGTCTTCTTTGGAATGACTGCTTGATATTTTAAATATTCTTTAGCAATTAAACGAATTGATAAGAAATATTTTTCTTCAAATGAAGCATAAATAAATGAATCATCAACTGAAAGTTGGATCTTTTTGTCCATAAAGTTTTCAGATAATTTTTTAAGCTCTGCTACACCTTTCTTTGGAATAATAATTCCATTGATGAGTGTATCGATATTATAAACATCTACTTCAGTTTCTACTAAAGCTAAGCGATAACCATCTGTTGCTACTGCTCTTAATTTTGAATCTATTTCTTGTAGGAAAATACCATTTAAGAAAAGTCTTGTTTCATCATTTGAAATAGCATGTGAAGTTTTGTTGATAACTTCTAATAATTTATCTGAATTTATTTCAAATTGATTGTTGCTATTAAATTGTAGGTGAGGGAATTCTTCATTGGTATAAATCAATACTGAGTAATGAATATTTCCACAGGTAATTTTTAAAGTATTTTGTCCAGTTACTAACTCTAAACTCACAGTTTGATCTGGTAATTCTCTTACGATATCAAATATATTTCTGGCATTAACACAGAGATTACCAGAGTTTTCCACAATTGCTGGTACTTTTAGTTTTGCTGATACTTCTAAATCTGTTGCTAGTAGATCTAAGCTTGAATCTTTTGCGATAATATTTACATAACTTAAAATAACTCTAGAATTTTTCTTATCAACAACACTTAAAATTTTATTAAGTGCTTCTCTTAATTCTGCAACTTCTACTCTAACCAGCATATTTCATTCCTTTATGGCTTAAGATTAAACTTTGCTTTTTATAGAACTTCAAGGCTCTTTGTTCCTAAGATTTTTCCTAAGAATTTTTGTTCCCTCTAATTATATTTATTATTATTTAATATATTAGACTGTTGATAAGTTGATAACTTATTTTCTTCATTAATTTTAAATAGTTATTAAAATGAGCTTTGTGGATAATTGTTGATAACTTTTAAAAATATAGCTTTCGACAATGTGTGTACAAAATAGTTTTCCACGGCCTTTTTGAGTTATTAACACTTTTCCACAATTTGTTACCAGTTGTTCTAAGATTCTACTAGGCCTAAGTTTCTCTTTGGCCCATTTTTAAAGTTATCAACATTTTTGTTCACATTGTGGATAACTATTTTGTGGATACTGTTAATAACTTTGATGTTCTTTATTCGCATTTTACCTTTTTCGAGATTTTCTTCAAAGTTATCCACAAATTGTTGATAAAGGCCGTGGATAGGCCGTGGGGCCATTGTTGATAACTTTTTATCTACGAATATATAAATAAAAAAAAAGCCCTCTTTCGAGGGCCTATAGTTAATTATAATTTATAGTATGAATTAAAGACTGTTTTCGATGGAGTTTAAATCTTTCGAGATATTTTGATTATTGTTTTTTAGTTCTTCTTCAATCGATTTAACAGCGTGGATAACAGAAGAGTGGTCTCTGCCTCCAAAATATATTCCGATCTCTTGAAACTGGGTTTGCAGCTTTTTACGGGCCAAATACATGGCGACATGACGAGCTTTAGTAGTTTCTTGATTTCTTATTTTTGATTTCAAATCTACTAACTGTATTCTGTAATGATTGGCAGTAGCTTTTGCGATTGATTCAAGAGTGATCTCATTTTTTTGAGTCATATCACTTAAATGTAAAATTTCTTTGGCCAATTCAAATTCAATCTCAGTTTTTTGAATTTCACTATAAGCTTTTAAACGAATCAATGATCCTTCAAGCTCTCTGATATTACTCTTAATATGAGAAGCGATATAATTGATGATTTCATCACTAACAAATAAATCAATTTCTTGGGCTTTATGTTTTAAGATGGCCATTCTGGTCTCAATATCAGGCGGCTGAATATCAATAACTAGTCCCCAGCTCAAACGATTCTTAATACGCTCTGAGATACCATCAATTTCTTTTGGTTTTCTATCTGAAGTAAAAATTAATTGTTTACCTTTATTATGAAGTTCATTAAAGGCATGGAAAAATTCATCTTGTGTACCAGTTTTATTAGAAATTTCATGAATATCGTCAATGATAAGAACATCAATCATTTCTGAATATTTTTTTCTAAACTCATGCACAGTATTTGATCGAGTATGGTCAACAAGCTCTTCCATAAATGCTCTACCAGTCGTAAAGCAAATGGTTAGTTCAGGATAATTTTCTTTAATGCTATTACAAACTGAATGGAGGAGGTGAGTTTTCCCTAAACCTGAGTTTGAATGTATATAAAGAGCAGGATATTGACCTCTATTACCTGGATTTTGAGCAACAGCTTGTGCTGAAGCGTAGGCATGTCGATTAGATGGTCCAATAATAAAACTATCAAAAGTTTTATTAACATCAATGGCGATTTTTGACGTCACTGGCTTCATATGTTCTAAGAATTGAGACTCAACTTTGTGTTTAATGTCTTCATTCGTAGGACTTAAATCAAGAATGAACTTGGTATTTTTAACCGATTTAACATTTTTAATAGCTAAATGAGGTTCATTACTTCCTTCGAGTTTTATAGATGATGATGGTGATGTCGAATGATTTTGATTTGTTTCATTCTCAGTCACTATTTCGATTTTATACTCACGACCTAGTGCCTGTTCTAAAGCTTCAGAAATTTCTTTAGTAAAATTATCCACAGTTTTTTTAATAAAACTGGTCTTTACCCAAAAGATAACTTCATCTTCTTTTACGTTAATGAGTTTTAAATTATTTTCAAAAAATGTTTTGAACTTAATTTCTGGAAGTTTGCTCTTTATAAGGGCTAGGACTTCTAGGTTAATAGACTCTAATTCTTCTTCAGAAAACGAAGCATCATTATGGTTATCATGGATATCTAAGACGTCATTTGTTTTTAATGACTTAGAGATCTCATGAGCCTGTTTTTTTGCCGTTTTAGGGTCTAAGTTAAGAAAATGATTAAATGGAAACTCTTGTCCCATTTTCTCTCCGTGCTAAAAAGTTAGTGTGTGTGAAGCTTCGAATTTGTAACAGGGCCCAAAATCAATGGCCATGGCCCATTTTTAGATATTTTCTAACATCTCGACACAACGTGTTTTTAGCATTTGGCCATTGACCTTTTATTTCCATTCTTATAAAGGTAATCGTTACATTTGTGAATGTTAATAATTGAGGATTGAGTTATGAGCAAAAGAACTTGGCAACCAAAGAAAACAAAAAGATTAAGAGTACACGGCTTCTTAAAGAGAATGGCATCTCCAACTGGTAGAGCTGTTATCGCAAAAAGAAGAGCTAAAGGTAGAAAGAGACTTACAGTTTCTGCTTCTGGAAAATAATATTTGATTGCCGACAATAGCTATAATAAGAATTTCCGCTTATTGTCGGCTTCTGATTTTTCGCGACTTAAAACCAATTCGCAAAATTTTAAATCAAGTACCTTTATTGTTTATTTTCGATCTAATTCTGATTTAGAGCTTAATCATGCTCGACTAGGCATTTCTGTGTCTAAAAAAGTCGGCAAAGCTCACGAGCGTAATCGTTTCAAAAGATTAATCCGAGAAAAATTTCGTTTATCCACTCTAAGATCACTACCTTGTGACTTTATGGTTGTCGTTCATAAGCCTTATCGTTTTAAGGACCAAGATTTTTCTTTGTTTGAAGAATCTTTTAAAAAGGAGTTAGAGTATAGTTTTAATAAGCTAGCTAGCATTAAGATTTAGAACTACCTTATTTATGAAAAAATTTTTTCAACTCCTCATTCGTTTTTATCAATACTTCATTTCGCCTATGCTTGGCCCTAATTGCAGATTTTATCCCACGTGTTCTCAATACAGTTATCAGTGCTTCGAAAAACTTCCCATCCATAGGGCAATATGGTATTCAGGGAAACGAATTTGTAAGTGTCATCCCTTTCATCCGGGTGGAGTTGATCCAGTTCCGGATAAGTAAATTACTTGGAGTATTCTCATGTTTAATTCTGATCAAAAAAGAGCTTTTTTAGCTGTTATTTTGTCTGGTGCTATTCTTTTTGGCTGGCAATTGTATTTTGGCCCAAAACAAAAAGCTGCAGCAGAAAAAGTTGAAGCAAAAGCCGTTACAACTGATAATAAAACACCAGTTAGCCCATCAACTTTAACAGCTGAAACAGCAGCCCCTGTAGATACGACCAAAGACCCAATTAATCTTTCAAATGTTGTAATCAAAAATGGAGATTATTCATTCCAAATGAATAACGACCTTTCTTTTGAAAATGCAACTAATCCAAATTCAGTTTTTCCTTTCTCTGATATTTCTGGTGTTAAAAACCCATTGAAAGTAGAACTCATTACGGATTATGGAGCTTTAGATGTTCGTTATGATATTGTAAAAATTTCTGATTCTAAAGTGTCGGGATCAAACGCGAATTTTGGTATTCAATTTGAAGCTGAACTAAAAGCAGATGGTAAAATGTATTTTAATTTTGCCTCTCAAAAACCTTATAAATATCGCTTTCTTTTCGAAGGAAAAGAAAAGAAATTAGATAACGGTCAAATTAGACATTTTGTTTATTATAACAACTCTAAGGTAAATATTGTTGCTGTTGGAGATGATAAAGAAAGTGATGGTTCAATGAAATGGTTCGGTATGGATTTCAACTACCACCTTTTCACTTTTGTTTTTAGTGGAACAGAAACTGCTCGTTACAAAATTACTGAAGACGGAAAATTTTATGTAGATACTAATGATAAGAAGACTTCTTTATCAGGTCATTTTGTTTTTACAAAAAAGACTTATGATCATTTAGTTACATTAGGAGATAATTTACATCTATCTGTTGATTTTGGAATGCTTTCAGTTCTTGCTGTTCCAATGCTTCATACTCTTCAATGGTTCTATAAATATATTCCGAATTATGGTTTAGCGATCATTATTCTTACGATTCTTATTCGTTTAATTACTTTTCCACTTCAGTGGAAATCATTTAAGTCGATGAAAAAAATGCAAAAAATTCAACCTGATTTACAAAAAATCAGAGAGAAATATAAAGATGAACCTCAAAAGTTACAGTCTGAAACAATGGAATTATTTAAACGTGCTGGTGCCAATCCGTTAAGTGGATGTTTACCATTACTTTTACAAATGCCATTTTTCTTTGCGATTTATAAAGTTCTTTATTCTGCCGTTGAATTAGTAGATGCACCGTTTGTTGCTTGGATTGTCGATTTATCAGTGAAAGATCCATATTATGTTCTTCCTGTGTTGATGACGATTTCTATGTTCTTACAACAGAAATTAACTCCACAATCGACAATGGATCCTACTCAGCAAAAAGTTATGCTTTTAATGCCGATTATTTTCGGTTTCATTATGCATTCACTTCCAGCTGGATTGGTACTTTATATTTTCGTTTCAACAATTTTTGGTCTTCTTCAGCAATTATTTGTTTATAAAATTGCCGAAGATTAATCTTCAATGCTCGAATATGCAGATAAATCACCTATTATAACTTGTAGCACTGGCAATAGCGGAAATACCGCTATTGCAGTTCTACGTTTAAGTGGTTTTTCTGACTTTGGTTCTATAGGACCATTTTTTTCTGTCAAAAATCCCAAGCCTCGTTACAATCATTTTTCAAAATTATTGGCCGCTGATGGATCTATTTTAGATGAAATAATTTTCTCATTTTATCCAGCTCCTCATAGCTATACAGGTGAGAATGTTTTAGAGCTTTCAGTTCATGGAAATGTTTTAAATGTTCAAAGAATTTTGAAATTGTTTTGTGATCACGGATTTCGTGAAGCCCTTCCTGGAGAATTCACTTTTAGAGCGCTTCAAAATAATAAAATGTCCCTTTCGCAAGTTGAAGGTTTAGATTTATTGCTAAATTCAAGCTCTGCTATTGCTTTTTCTCAAGGCCTTGAGCTCTTGCATGGTGAATTACATAAGAATTATCTTTCTTTGTATGATGCCTTAATTAAATTAAAGGCCCATTTAGAGCTTTTGATTGATTTTTCTGAAGACATTGGTGAAGAGGATGGGAAAAAGCTCTTTATTGATGCTTTAAATCGTTTTAAAAAAGAGATTTCTGAACTTCATTCCCGCGTTAATACATCTTCTGGTTCATTACTTAACCCAAAAGTGGTCCTATTGGGTGAAACCAATGCGGGAAAATCTACGTTTTTTAATTTATTGTTAAATTATAATCGATCTATCGTATCCAATATCGCTGGAACAACTAGAGATTATGTTAGTGAGCCGTTACAAATTGGCGATACTCTCTTCACTTTATTTGATACGGCCGGAATTCGTTCCACATCGGACCAAATTGAAGAAGAGGGGATTCAGCGAGCCTTCAAAATTATTGATCAAAGCTTTTTTAGAATTTTAATGATTAATCCTTTTGAAACAACGATTGAAAATTTACAGCGTTCACTTCAGTTTAATATTGATATTGTGATTTTTTCTCACGCTGATTTACCTAATTTCTCCAATGAGATTTTGAAATTTCGCGATTTAAATTTCACTACAACAAAATACTTTTCTTACACAAATAAAACTAAAATCATGTATGAAATTTTACTTGGTCCTATAGAACCAAGTGCTTTAAATAGTGGTCCTATAGAACCAGTAATTTCTAAAAATGGTCCTATAGAACCAGAAATTTCTAAAAATGGTCCTATAGGACCAGAAATTTCTAAAAATGGTCCTATAGAACCAGAAATTTATAAAACTGGTCCTATAGAACCAGAAATTTATAAAACTGGTCCTATAGAACCAGTAAATTCAAAAAATGGTCCTATAGAACCAGTAAATTCAAAAACTGGTCCTATAGAACCAGTAAATTCAAAACGTGGTCCTATAGAACCAGTTTCGTTCATTCACGGTTTAATGCTTGATAAATTTAATAAGCTATCAGCGAATAATCCGATTTTTATTGCACGTCACCAAGCTTCTATAAATAAAATATATGGTGTTTTTACAGACCTAGAATGTAATTTCAACAACTTAGATGATGCGGGTATACTTTCAAGCGATATTAGCCGTTTAGAGGCGTCGACCAAGGAGCTGGTAGGGTACATAACCCCCGATAGTGTATTAAATTCAATATTTTCCAATTTCTGCATTGGAAAATAGATTTTTCTCATTCTTTGTAATAAAAAGCCTAAAATTTGTTCCACGTAGAACATCATTTAAAAAAAGAGGATAAATTGGAAAATTTTGATATTGCCATTATTGGTGGTGGTCATGCTGGTACTGAAGCAACTTGGATTGCATCGCAGTTTGGACTTAAAGTTTTACTTTTAACTTCTCCAGATTCTGGAATTGCTTCTGCACCCTGCAACCCTGCCATTGGTGGAGTAGGTAAGGGGCAAGTTGTTCGTGAACTAGATGCACTCGGTGGATTAATGGGCCGATTGGCTGATATGTCTGGAATTCAATTCAGGATTTTAAATGAATCAAAAGGGTACGCGGTTCAATCAACTAGGGCTCAAATTGATAAAGATTTATATTCTATAAATGCTGAAGAAGTCCTTTCAAAAGTGACTAATTTAAATATAGTTCGTGACATGGTTCTTGGTATAGAAAAAGAAAATGATTCTTTTGTAATCAAAACAAAAAAATCAGGAGTCTTTCAAAGTAAAAAATTAATTGTAACCACAGGAACTTTTCTAAATGGAAAACTCCATACAGGTGAAGAGCAAGTCGCAGGTGGAAGAGTTGGTTGTGAAAAATCAGTAGCCCTTTCAGAGTTGTTATCAATGGTGAAGGTTTTGCCAAAGCGCTTTAAAACTGGAACACCGCCTAGGTTAAATATAGCAACAATTGATTTTACAAAAATGGAAGAGCAGGCAAGTGACCCAGCGGCTCGTAATTTTCATCTAATGAACACGTATTCAAATAGGGAAGTACGACAGATTAGTTGTTATTTAACAAAGACTAATTCAGATACTTTGGGTGTTATTCGCCAAAATAAAGAAAGAAGTCCTATTTTTAATGGTCAAATTGCTGGCGTTGGACCAAGATATTGCCCAAGTATTGAAGATAAAGCTTTTAGATATCAAGAAAAAGACGTTCACCATGTGTTTGTAGAGCCAGAAGGATTAGAATCAAATAGTGTTTATCCTAATGGTTGTTCAACTTCTTTGCCAAAAGATGTTCAAGAAACATTTATTAGATCTATTGAAGGTCTAGAAAATGCAGAAATTCTAGTTCATGGCTATGCAGTTGAATATGACGTCGTCGATACATCTGAACTTTCACTCACTTTTGAATACAAAAATGTCCCAGGTTTATATTTCGCGGGTCAAGTAAACGGTACATCTGGTTATGAAGAAGCAGCTGGGCAAGGTTTTATTGCTGGATCAAATGCAGCTTTAAGTTTTTTAGGAAAAGAGCCACTGGTTTTGGATAGAAGAGAAAGCTATATCGGAGTTATGGTTGAAGATTTAGTTTCAAATCTAAGAGATGAGCCTTATAGGCTATTCACTGCAAGATCTGAAAATAGATTATATATTCGTGAAGACAATACTGCTTTAAGAATGCTTCCTTATAGAAGACAGTTTGGACTCAATTCAGATTTAGATCTATTCCTAGAAGATTTTTTAGAACAATATGATCTTTTGTCTCAAATAATTGAAGAACGCTATTTTTATAAAACAAGTGATGAAGATAGAAACTACTTTATTGAAAGAGGCTATGGTCCGCTTGAAAGTAATATTACTTTAAAAGAACTCATAAAAAGGCCAGATCTGGATCCTGTTAAGGTTTTAGAGTTCGAAACAACAACGAAGGGTCTTCGTTTTAATTTTGATGTAATTAGAACTGTCGCCATCGGATCAAAATATGAAGGTTATATTAACTTGAAAGAAAGAGAGTGAACTGGGAGAAAATCTTAGATTCTAATAATGTCTCCTTCGAGTGTAAATTAAGAATCAAGGCAATTCGTCCGGAAACATTTGGCCAATTAAGTAGAATCGAGGGAATTAGGCCAGCGACTTTGGCTTACGTTGCAGGAAACCTAGTATGAATAAATTAAGAGAGTTTTCTGATAATTATTTAGAGTTGTTGAAGGGTGAGTTTGCCGGAATCAATTTGACTCGAATCGATTCACCAGAAGAATTTTACTATAAACAAATTCTTGATTCAGTAAAACCCCTAGAAGAAAGTCAGCGCTTCGTATCAGATATTAAAAAAACGAAAGTTGTCATTGATATTGGCTTCGGTGGTGGTTTTCCCATTTTGCCGTTGGCCAAGGAAAATCCTGATGTGAAGTTCATTGGAATAGATGCTCGTGGTAAAAAAGCAAATGTAGTAAATCAGATCGCTGAGCGACTAGGGATCAAAAATGCAAAATGTTTTCATGGTAGAATTGAAGAGGTGGACTTCGATGTAGATGCCGTGTTGACCTTCAAGGCAGTTGGCGATGTGCAAGATTTTTTACCACTCATTTCAACAAACAAAAGCCTGACAGTATATTTCTATAAAGGCCCTAACTTCTACGAACTCGAGGATATCGAAAAAACTTTGAAGCAAGGTTGGACTGTCGTTGAAGAAGTGGGCTTTGATGTCCCCATGACAGATGGCCGATTGCTAATAGGCTTCAAAAACAAAAATGTTCTACGTGGAACAAAAATTCCGAAAAAAATTAAAATTTCTGAGTTACTTTAAGTGTTTTATTCGCTATAAATACAAGGGTATTTCGCCAAAAAAGGGGATCTAAATGGCTAAAATCATTGCAATGATGAACCAGAAGGGTGGAGTTGGTAAAACAACTTCTTCAGTTAACTTAGCTGCTTGTTTAGCAGTAGCTGAGAAAAAGACTCTACTAATTGACCTTGACCCACAGGGCAACGGCAGTGTGTCAATTGGATTATCAAAAGATAAATTTCAAGGAAAGAATATTTATAACGTTTTAATTGGCCAAGTTCCAATGAAAGACGCGATTTATGAATCAGAATTACCTTATTTTCACATCTGTCCCTCTGATAACAATTTATCAGGAGCAGAGATTGAATTAGTTTCATTAATTGCCAGAGAATCAAAATTAAAAAATGCTTTAAGAACAGTAGCAAAAGATTATGACTATATCATTATCGACTGTCCTCCTTCATTGGGACTATTAACAGTAAACGCTTTGAACGCTGCAAATTCTTATATTGTTCCAATGCAAACTGAATATTTAGCAATGGAAGGTTTAGCGCAATTATTAAATACTGTTAAATTAATCAAGACATCTTTAAATCCAGAATTAGAATTAGATGGAATTTTATTAACGATGTTTGATCCACGTTCAGGATTACATAAGCAAGTTGCCAATGAAATTAAAGAACATTTTGGCTCTGTCGTTTTCAATACAATTATTCCAAGAAACGTAAAGCTTGCTGAATGTCCAAGCTTTGGGAAACCAATTATTCTTTACGATATCGAATCAAAGGGAAGTGAAGCATACCTTGCACTAGCAAAAGAAATTATTTTAAAAGCTAGAATGAAAGAAGCAAGTGATGCAGATGCGGAAGAAAAAATTATGGAACAAATTCCAAGTTTAGAATCTATCCAAATTGAAAACCAAGTTCATTAAGATTTTGTAAGGGAAAAAGAGGTTAGTATGGCCAAAAAATTAGCATTAGGAAAAGGTATTGCATCACTTTTACAAGATACTTCTACACCACAATCAGTGGTAATGAATGCTTATCAAAATTTAAAGGATGAAGAAAATAATTCAGTAACAGAAAGAATAGTTGAAAAAGAAGTTGTGAAAATTGAACACTCACCTCTTATGGTGCATGTTGAAGCAATCAAAACAAATCCAGATCAGCCAAGAAAAATATTTAAAGAAAAAGAACTGGAAGAACTAGCAGAATCAATCAAAGAAAACGGCATTCTTCAACCACTTGTCGTTGTAGAAATTGAAGATGGTCTTTTTGAATTAGTTGCAGGTGAAAGAAGATTAAGAGCAGCTAAAAAAATTGGTATGGACCAAGTTCCCGTCATCGTAAAACGTGCGACAGATAAAGAAAAAGCAATCTACTCAATCATTGAAAATATTCAACGTTCAGATTTAAATTGTGTGGAAGAAGCGCTTGCTTACTACAAATTAATGAACGAATACAAACTTACTCAAGAAGAAGTGGCCAAGAAACTTGGAAAAGAACGTTCATCAATCGCAAATTTCCTTCGTATTTTAAACCTTCCTAGACCGATTATAGAGCTTTTACAGAAAGAAGCCTTATCATTTGGGCATGCGAAGATTTTAGCGGCTGTAAAAGAGCGTGAAGAGGCAATTCGTTTTGCTAATATCGCCGTTGAAGCAAATTGGTCAGTACGTGAGCTTGAAAAAGCCATGAAGCAAAAGAGTAAAACACTCGGAGAAAAGGAACCTTCAAAAAATCCATTTTTCGAGGAAAAACTTGATCAATTTAGAAAATCATTAGAACAAAAAACAGGATTTCACTATGCTTTAAATTCTGGAAAAAATGGATCAGGTACTATAACGATCAAATTTAACAATGAAGCAGAATTTAACGATATTTACGAGTTTTTATTATCGAAATAGAATAGAAGTATCTTTAAAAAATGGTCCTATAGAACCACTTTAAACCGGTTCTATAGGACTTTTTCGTTTTGAAAGGGAATTCTTATGAAAACAAAAAATGAAATTTCGGCCGTTATTGAAGAGGGCTGTAAATTTGAAGGAAATCTCTCTTTTAACGGCACTGCACGAATTGCAGGGGTGGTTAATGGAAGTATTTTCTCAAATGATACTATCGTCATTTCAGAAGGTGCGATGATTAACGCAGACGTTAGTGCAAACATCATCATTATCGCTGGTTCTGTAAAAGGAAACATCAAAGCGAGTTCAAGGGTTGAAATTTTAAAGCCTGCAAGATTTGAAGGAACGATTACAACGCCAAGCCTCATCGTGGAAGAAGGTGTTATATTCCATGGAACAACAAAAATGCGCGACAAAAAAAGCCCTAACGCGAGTGTCTAATAAATTAATTTCTTTTAGTGTTCGCTCTTGAAATTGTCTTAAATTATCTTGACGTTATCCACTTAAAACCATATTCATAGAGGGTATTTTTATACCCTCTAAATTTTTAACTTTCTCATAACGGAGAACAAGTAGCTTATGGATGCCATCCTCAGTATTTTCCAGTCTCTGGGCGTAGATCAAACCGTATTTGTTCAATTTGCATCTGTGATCGTTATTTTCGCGATTCTATCTTGCGTTTTATTTCCAAAAGTAAAAGAAGTATTAGAATTAAGAGAAAGCAAAACGACAAAACTAGATGGCAATGCCAACAATCTTTATAAAAAAGCAGAAGAAGTTTCAGCTCAATATAAAAGTGTCATCGAAAAAACACACCAAGAATCACAAGCATCAGCAACTAAGAAAAAATCAGAATTAACGGATTCAGAAAAAACTCAACTGAAAAAAACTGAAGAAGAAATTCAAAAAGATTATGAAGCGAAAAAAGCACTAGTGTTAAAAGAAATTGATTCAAAAAAATCAAATGTGCTTGCTGAAGCTGATCAGTTATCAAAAACACTCTTAGAAAAATTAACAAAATAAAAAGGTACACCGTGAATAAAATGTTAAAGTTTCTTTCTTTAATGATTATCTCAACTTCTGCATACGCTGCTGGAACTGGTGGCATTTCAGATTTAATCGCTCCTGCAGTGAACTTTGCCATTTTCTTTGGCATTCTTTACTTTGCACTTAAAGTAAAAATCGTAGATCACTTCAATAGCTTAGCAGACGATGTTAGATCAATGATGGATTCAGCAGCTGCAAAAAACAAAGATGCAGAAAAAAAATTAGCTGAATATGAAAATAAAATGAAGAACATCGATTCTGAAACAGCAAAAATCAAAAATGAATACGATGCAGATTTTCAAAAGTTCCAAGTCTCACTCAAGGAAGAAACAAAAACAACAATTGCAAGAATGCATAGAGATGTTGAAAACAAACTCACAAGTGAAAAAGCAGTTTTAGTTGAAGAATTAAATAAAGAATTAGTTGAAAGCGTTATCGCCAAAACGAAGTCTGTTTTAGATTCAAATGCTGAAACTAAAAAGCAAGCAACAAATAAACTTATTTCTGAAGTTAGATAGGTAGATAAATGAAAGAAAGTATTATTGCAAAAGCATACGCCCAATCGATTGTTGATTTAACAACAGAAACAAAAACAGATTTAATCGGTGAACTGACAACGTTAACTGAATTGATCAATAACAATAATGATTTTGAAACAGTTCTTTTTATGGACTCTTTTACAATCGAAGAGAAATCTAGTGTTGTTGAAGCTGTTTGTGATAAAGCAAAATTTTCAGCATTAACAAAAAACTTAATGTTGTTTTTATTAAATGAAAAAAGAAT
Organism: Bacteriovoracaceae bacterium; assembly: GCA_023151145.1. Classification (GTDB taxonomy): domain Bacteria; phylum Bdellovibrionota; class Bacteriovoracia; order Bacteriovoracales; family Bacteriovoracaceae; genus Bacteriovorax. The sequence goes on from JAKLJM010000010.1 coordinate 23,981, forward strand.
TGGTCTTTTCCCAATGATTTTTAAGAACGTTATTGTCATCGATGATCACAATAAAGGTTTCTTAAGAGGAACAATTGAAGGATCTGAAGAATCAATTCCTGAAGATGTAAAAAATAAATTAATTAGTTATTTAAAATCAAAACTAGGTAAAGAACCAAAGCTTGAATATTCAAAATCTAAAACATTAACTGCTGGATACAGAGTGACTGTTGAAGATTTACAATTGGATGCAACGGTAGATCATCAGTTAGATATTTTTAAAGAAAGTGTACTAAATAAATAATTTGTGACCATTCTGTAAGAGGTAAAAAATGGCAATGAATCCAGAAGAGATTACAAGTATCATTAAAGAGAGAATCTCTAATTTTCAAACAAGATTACAGGTTGATGAAGTTGGTACTGTATTAACAGTAGGTGACGGTATCGCACGTGTTTTCGGTCTAAAGAACGTAATGTCGGGTGAGCTTGTAGAATTTGCTACAGGAACAAAAGGGATGGTTCTTAACCTTGAAACAAATAACGTTGGTATCGCGATTCTTGGTGACGATATCGGAATTAAAGAAGGAACAACTGTAAAGAGAACTGAAAAAGTAGTTTCTGTTCCAGTTGGTGATGCTCTTTTAGGCCGTGTTGTTAACGCAATCGGTGAGCCAATCGACGGATTAGGTGAAATTAAATCTGATAAGACAAGAGCAGTTGAAATCAAAGCTGTTGGTATCTTAGGAAGAAAATCAGTTCACGAACCAATGCAAACAGGTCTAAAGGCAATCGATTCAATGATTCCTATTGGCCGTGGTCAGCGCGAGCTTATCATTGGTGATAGAAAAACAGGTAAAACAGCAATTGCAATCGACACCATCATTAACCAAAAAGGGAAAGATGTTGTTTGTATTTACGTAGCTGTTGGACAAAAACAATCTACAGTAAGACAAGTTCAGCAAAAATTAAAAGATGCTGGAGCTCTTGATTATACAATCATCGTTTCTGCTACAGCTTCGATGACAGCACCACTTCAATTCTTAGCACCATATACTGGAGCTACGATGGGTGAGTACTACAGAGACAGTGGAAAGCACGCTCTTATCGTATATGATGACTTAACAAAACAAGCACAAGCCTATCGTCAAATGTCACTTCTTCTTCGTCGTCCTCCGGGCCGTGAAGCTTTCCCTGGTGACGTATTTTATCTTCACTCAAGACTTCTTGAGCGTGCAGCTAAATTATCAGACGACCTAGGTGCAGGATCGATGACAGCTCTTCCGGTTATTGAAACTCAGGAAGGAGACGTTTCGGCTTATATTCCTACAAACGTAATTTCAATTACAGACGGTCAGATTTATCTTGAATCAGATTTATTCAACTCTGGTATTCGTCCAGCGGTAAACGTTGGTCTTTCAGTATCAAGAGTAGGTGGATCTGCTCAAATTAAAGCAATGAAAAAAGTTGCTGGTACTCTTCGTCTTGACCTTGCTCAGTATCGTGAACTTGCAGCTTTCGCGGCTTTCGGTTCAGATCTTGATGAAGCAACAAAAAGACAGCTTAATAGAGGGGAGAGATTAGTTGAACTTCTAAAGCAAGACCAGTACGCACCGGTTGAAGTCGTTGATCAAGTAATCGCAATCTTGGCTGCAACAAAAGGTTTATTTGACGTAGTACCTACGGCAAAAATTAGAAATGCAGAAAAAGATCTTCTTGAATATTTATACGCTAGACATGGCCAAATGATGGCAGACATTAAGGCTGCTAAAGAAATCAAAGGCGATGTTGAACCGAAGCTTTTAGATGCTATTAAAGAATTTTTAGCAACTAAAAAATATTAATCAAGAATAAGTAAATAGGACCCAGAAATGGCAAATATTAAAGAGCTTAAAAAGAAAATCAAAAGTACCAAAAGTACTTTGAAAATTACGCAAGCTATGAAGCTCGTTTCTGCGGCTAAACTTGCAAAAGCTCAACAAAATATTCTTAACTCGCGCCCATACGCGCAGGAACTAGAAGAAACAATTAAGGTTGTTTCAGCACTAGCTCAGGGTTATGACCATGAGTACTTACATGAGAAGAAAGAAAATAAAAAAACAGTTCTTCTTGTGATCTCATCAGATAAAGGTCTGTGCGGAAGCTACAATTCGCAATTAGCGAAAAAAGTTAAGCGTACACTTGAAGAGTCTGGTGATGATGTTAAGTGCTTTTTCATTGGAAAAAAGGTGAGAGACCTTCTTTCAAATGAATCAACAAATAAAGGCAAGACTTATAAGTTTACTAAAGTCGAACCATCATTTGTTGAAATGGAACAAATTGGCGTTGAACTTTCTGAAATGTTTAAGACCGGAGAAGTAGGCAAAGTCTTAGTTGCATACAACGTTTTCCAATCAGCAATCGCTTTTACTCCAACAGTAAAACAATTGCTTCCGATAGCGTTAGATCAATCTAAGAAAGAAGAATTAAAAGAGAAATTTCCGTTTGATTTTAAGTATGAACCAAATCCAACAGAAATTTTGAATACATTAATTCCTCAAGCCTATATTTCATCACTCTATACTAGCCTTTTAGATGCAATTGCAGCTGAACACGGCTCACGTATGAGTGCAATGGATAGTGCTTCTGGTAACTGTAAGAAAGCAATTAAAACATTAACAATTAAGATGAATAAACTAAGACAGGCGGCAATTACAACTGAGTTAATCGAAGTTGTATCTGGTGCTGAGTCTTTGAATGGCTAAGGGGACAATAATGGCTGGAGAAGTATACGGAGTTGTCAAACAAGTAATGGGGCCAGTTTTGGACGTGGAATTTCCGAATGGAAAAATTCCTGCGATCTATAACGCTCTAAAATTAACAAACAAGCTCATCAACAATCAAGAGTGGAACCTAGTGGTAGAAGTTGCTGCACACTTAGGTGACAACGTAGTTCGTTGTATCGCAATGGACTCTACTGAAGGTCTATCACGCGGACTAAAAGTTCTTGATACTGGTAAAGCAATTCAAGCACCAGTAGGTAGAGAATGTCTTGGACGTATCGTTAACGTTACGGGAGACCCAATCGATGAGAAAGGGCCAATCGGAGCGAAAAAATCATACGATATCCATAGATCAGCTCCATCTTTTGATAAGCAATCTACAAAATTAGAGCAGTTCTATACAGGGATCAAAGTTATTGACCTTCTTGCTCCTTACGTTCGTGGTGGTAAGATCGGTCTTTTCGGTGGTGCCGGTGTAGGTAAGACGGTTCTAATTCAGGAATTAATTAACAACATCGCAACTCAACACGGTGGTTTCTCTGTATTCGCCGGAGTTGGAGAGCGTACTCGTGAAGGTAACGATCTTTATCACGAAATGAGTGATTCAGGCGTTATTGATAA
>JAKLJM010000432.1 GCA_023151145.1 Bacteriovoracaceae bacterium
AGGTCTTAAAAAACCTACCCTAACCACAATAGAAAAAGATCCCATCGGTCGATATTATCAATACGCTCACAGTTATCGCTGTAAAATTAATTTTTCAGACCCGGTACATCACGAAGCCACATGGCGTGAATGGATTGAACAAAATAGTAAGCTCACAAAAGCAAAGAACATAAAAGTCGTATATTTTGAAAATCATCCAGCCTATCGAGAGACATTAAGACTAACGATGAAAGTAGATTCTAAGTACTGTGCTCGAGGGCATAAAAATCTCGATAACATTTTGGATGTTCTAGAATACCAAAAACCACATTTGATACTAATTAATCGAAATTTAATTCAACTTGATTTAGCAAATTTCGTAAAAATTAAAGATTATTTAAAAAACCACAATATTTTTGTTATTACTTACAGCGAAAGTATTACCTCTAAAGAAGAACTTGAAGAATATAAAAAGAATCATCCTTTCGCCCTTCATTCCGCAGGACTTATTGAATTAACGACATTAGAATCCATGGTTTCTAAAATTATTGAAAAAAACAAAGATGATAAAAAACAAATAGTTTTTGGTAAACATTCCGCCTATTCTCGCCTTAATATTCATCTAAAAGCTGAAGTTTCAGAAATCGGCCTAGAAACTTTAACATTAAAAACAAATTTAAAACTTGCTCGTTTTGCCGCCATTTCACTCAACGCCAATATCTTTTCTAAAATGCAGCTAGGGAAAAATCAATTTCTAAGAATTTATGATGCTAAAGCTACTGACTCAAAAGTTCATAAGGCTCTTTTCATCGCTCAAAACAATTCCGAGAAAGATTTACTAGCAAATGCACTAGCTAAAATTAAAGAAAATGGTTTTGAAAACTGGAAAAAATAAAATCAAATTAATCAACTAACTTCCTCGGCAAGAATTACCCTCTCAATCTCACAAAAGCTATCATTAAATTTCTTTTTTAAAATAGAGAGATCGACTCTTTTTTGAAGGAAAACTTTATGAAAAAAATGCTAAAAATCTCACTCTTAACTCTATCCACATTATCACTCAATAGCATGGCAAATGTTAATCCAGAAATTATTGTTAAATTTAAAAATTCTGAAAAAATTGTAACCTTACCAAACGTGCAACAAATTCAACATTTGTTTGATAACACTTATGTCCTTCGAACAAATAGCCCAACGAATGTAGAGAGTTATTTAAAAAAGAATTATGCTATTGCCTACTTAGAATATAACCAAAGAGCAGAGCCAACTAAACTTCCAACAGCTGAAAAAATCTCTGCTGAAGATCTTGTTAGTAAGGCCGATCAAAAAAATAATACTTTATTTAACGATCCGCAAGTAAACAAAGTATGGGCCTTTAACGATGCAACCAATCACGGAGTTTCTGTAAATGCTGCCTACAGAGTTCATGCAGAAAGCGCGACAACACCAGTTATCGTGGCGGTTGTCGATACAGGTGTAGACTACACTCATGAGGATTTAAAAGACGTGATGTGGACTAATCCTGGAGAAATTCCCAATAATAATATTGATGATGATCAAAATGGTTATATCGATGACGTTTATGGCATCAACACATTAAAAAGAACTGCAAATGGAATAGCGACCGGAAATCCAATGGACACTCACTCACATGGGACACACGTTGCCGGTACTATTGGAGCAAAACAAAATAATAGAATTGGTATTGCTGGAATTGCTTCAAACGTAAAGATTATGGCCATTAGAACTGTGCCAAATTCTGGTGACGAGACAGATGTAGATGTGGCAGAATCCTTTCTCTATGCTGCCAAAAATGGAGCCAAACTCATTAATTGTTCATTTGGAAAAAGTTCTAATGAAGGAAAAAACCTAGTTCCAGACACTATCAAGTATATCGGCGAAAAATACGGTACATTAGTGGTTGCTGCTGCAGGAAATGATTCTTCTGATATAGATAAGAAACCGACATTTCCTGCCAGTCACCAAAATGATCATTTACTGATCATTGCTTCAACGACGAACACGGGTTCCATGAGCTATTTTTCGAACTATGGAAAATTAAATGTTGATGTGGCAGCTCCTGG
>JAKLJM010000433.1 GCA_023151145.1 Bacteriovoracaceae bacterium
AAAAATTAACTATACACTACAAGCTTTTAAAGCTTTGGGTACTGGTGAAAACTCTCTGGTTTGGATTGGAAAACTTGATGATAATCATCCCTTAAAGCTACAGTTGGCGCAAAGTGCTTTACTTGATTTCGCCAAACAAAATAAATTAGGTGCTTCAGGCAAAATAGTTAAGTCTATTATTGAGCCAATATTAAATAAATCTGAAAATGATGAAGAAATTTCACTTTATTTCATGACTTTGGCGAGACTTCTCTATCAAGCTGGTGCACTTGATGAGTCTCATAAGTACTACAGTTTAATTCCAGAAAGTTCACAATACTATATGAAAGCTAAAAGTGAGTCTCTATGGGCGAGTTTAAGAGGGCGTGATTACTCTAAAACGAAAGGGGATTTAGCAACTCTTGAGCTTGGTGTCTTCAATAAAAATTTCTATCCTGAAGTTTACTTAGTAAGCGCAATGTCTAATGTCATGCTTTGTCAGTTTGTAGAAGCACGTAATGCAATTAATAGATTCGTTGCTGTGAATAAATCATGGGCTTCTGAAATTGATAAAAATATTCAATCGGTTAATCCTTCTCAGGTTGAAAATAATTCCTACCTTCAGTTTATGTCTAATGCTGAAACTCATTTGAATGCTGAAATGAATAAGGTTTCTTCTGAAAAATTACTTGCAGGCATGAAGGAAAAAGTAGCTGAGTTAAATGTTGCGCGAAAACAAGAATTTTTAAAGCAATGGAGAAACAGACAAAAGTTACTTGAGACAGCGCTTTATAAAATGAAGTTTGTTCGACTTGAGCTTATTGCAAGAATGCGACAAGTTCAAATGAAGATGCAAGTTGCAGGAGCAGATTCTATCACTGTTCAACAAGCTGCCACAGCTAAAAAAAATCAATTGAAGTTTCCACATGATGGGAAACTCTGGAGTGATGACCTCTTCCATATGAGTGCAGAAGTCAAAAATATGTGTCAAAGAGGAGAGTTGTAATGAAGTATTTTCTTATTCTTCTAATGATGTTTTTAGTTTCTTGTAAGCCAGAAACGAAATATGCGTTTTATGAAAATATTCCGAAACTTGAAGAAGATAAACGTATTTATCCTCTTAGTCTTTTGGAAGTTGATAAGAATATTGATGTTTTAATTGTTATCGATAACTCCGGAAGTATGATGTCGATTCAGCAAAACGTGATTAAAAATTCAAAGGTTTTTCTAGAGCAATTTGCTAAACAACCATATATTAATTGGAAGATTGGTTTAATTTCAACAGACAAAGCCGAACCTCCCTATTTGGGTTTTGATACTTCTTTTGATTGGACCCTAATCGACTCTAGGGATCCCAATTCATTTGATAAAACAGTTAGAATTTTCCAAGATGCTGTTTCAGAATTTGGTACAAATGGTGATGCCTCGGAATATGTTTTTTACAACGTTAAAAGAACTGTAGATCTTTATGATGGCAGAGGGAATTCTCGAGCTGCCTTTTTACGTCAAAATTCTCATTTTGTTGTCATTATGATTTCTGATGAGGACGAACAAAGTAAGGATGATTTTGGTGCAGCTTATGATGCTCCTGCTTTTTTCAAAACGATGTCATCTTATGTGGCCGGTAATAAAATTTTAAGATTTTATGGGGCTTTAAACAGAAAGGATCTTCCTGGTTGTGATAACCCAGGTGACTACACAACATATGCTGGTAGTCAGTATGAGAAAATAATTAATATGAGTAACGGTTTTAATATTTCTGCTTGTCTGCCTGATTTTGGTAATGATTTAGCAAAAATAGGAAAGGATATTGCTGCTTTAGTGGGACTACCTAGTTTACTGCTAAAACAACGTACTATCGCCGATACGATTAGGGTTTATTATAATGATCGATTATTGGCACCTGGAACAAAAGAACTAGGTGGTGTTTGGTTTTATGAAGAGGATACAAATACTATTAATTTTTATACGATGGATTTCGTTCAAGATATTAATAGTGACTTTTTTAAAATCGAATTTGATGTCGATGATGGACATAATCGAGATTAAGAGGATCTGCTAAGCAGTTCCTCTTA
>JAKLJM010000434.1 GCA_023151145.1 Bacteriovoracaceae bacterium
ACCATGGGTAGCGACTCAGCTTCTGTGCCGCGAGTTTTATCACCGTTTAGGAAATGATTTTAAATGGAATGATAAACCTTATGAATATGAACATAATCGCCTGGCCATTGACCTTATTAATGGAACTAGTGATGTGAGAATTTGGTGTGAACAAAATCGAAGCTTCGATGAATTACAAAACATCGGCAAAAGAGGTCATGAAGAATTTTTAACGATTAAAAAATCTATTGAACTCTATTCTTAAACTAAAAAAGCCCCAGTTAAAAACTGGGGCCATAAACTAAAACACAAACTTTTACGCTACTAACTTTAAACGTCTACTCGGAGTACCGGACTGCATGATCTGGACAAAATCAGGCACACGACGCTCTAAAATTTTCCAGATGACTTGCTCGTCTAATCCATCAACTTTAGCTGCTTTGATTAAATTAGAGACCCTCGACGAAAGTAATTCATAATCTAATTGTGAACGATACACTGATTCACTTTCTATTACCAGCTCTTCAACCACATCTCTATACTGGTTGATAAGAACATCTTGGAAATCGTCTCTACTCATTCATGTCTCCTTAAGTTTCTGTGAGCGTGAAACAATAAAACTCGTCGCCCACAATAGATCGATTATAAATGACCTTGCTCTTGACCTTGAGAGTGGGACGGCAAAAATTTGAAAACACTCTTATTATAAGCACATATGATTGATAAAACCCCCTCCTAGCCCTCTAAACTAAAGAAATACAAAAGATTGAGTTAATCGCTTTACAGTTCATGCCCACATGTTACCGTTATTGTTAGATTTTTTAAAAGCACAAGGGCTTTGAACAAGGAGAGATCAATGCTTTTCACAAAAAAAGGGCCAGTTGCGTCCCTTAAAAACCTCAGTTTATTGGCAATTTTATGTCTTCTGGCGCCTCAAGCAATCGCCCAAGACAAGATCAAAATCGGCGTGGTTCAACCACTTACCGGCGGTATCGGAACATATGGTCAAGAAAACTATAATGCCATGAAGATGGCCTTAGAAAAAATCAACCAAAAAGGCGTCAAAGGAAAAAAGATCGAACTTATCGTTGAAGACGATAAATCAGATCAAATTGAAGCGACCAATGCCATGAGAAAGTTAATTAACGTCGACAAAGTCGTCACAATTATTGGTGAAGTAACTTCATCAAACTCTCTGGCCATGGCCCCTATTGCCCAAGAATCAAAAGTTCCAATGGTATCGTCAGCTGCGACCAATGAAAAAGTTACTGAAATTGGTAACTTCATTTCTAGAACTTGTTTCACTGATGATTTTCAAGGCGTGGTAATGGCGCGTTTTGCTTTTAACAATCTTAAAAAGAAAAATGCTCTCGTAATTATTGATAACTCTTCTGATTACTCGAAAGGTTTAGCAAAAGCTTTCAATGATGAGTGGAAAAAACTTGGCGGAAAATACGCTTCAACGGAAGAATTTTCATACGTTCAAAAAGATATCGACTTCAATACACTTTTAAGAAAAGTAAAAAGAGCAAACCCAGATGTTATTTTTCTTCCTGGCTACTATGAAGAAGTTGGTTTAATTTTAAAACAAGGTAAAAAACTTGGTATCAACGTTCCCTTCTTAGGTGGAGATGGTTGGGATTCGCCTAAACTTTTTGAAATTGCAGGTGCTGAAGGTTCAAAAGGAAATTATATCTCATCTCACTTCGCTCCAGATGATAGTGATCCAGCCGTTCAAGCGTTCGTAAAAGATTATGAAAAACGCTACAAAGTTCGCCCAGGTGCCATGGCCGCTTTAGGTTATGATGTTCTTGGTGTGGTTGCTGATGCCATGACTCGTGCAAAAACTTTAACTCCTGCTGATATCAATGCGGCCATTGTTTCTACAAAAGGCTACAAGGGTGTGACTGGATCAATTACGATTGACGAAAAAAGAAACTCTAAAAAATCTGCAGTTGTTCTTATGACGACAGAAAATACTTTCAAATTTAAAGAGAAAGTAAATCCTTAAAAAAAACTTACTACGAGGTCTGATTTTTCTGACCTCGTAGTTTTCTACTC
>JAKLJM010000435.1 GCA_023151145.1 Bacteriovoracaceae bacterium
AAAATAAGGGCCAGAAAAACTGGCCCATATTCAAACAAACTAGCGGCATCCCCACTGTTCAGTATAAACCTTATTTGAGTAAGCAATATCACCAACAAAATCACCGCTCGAAACGTCACTACCTTGAGCTTTAATAGTCATGAGAACGTCTTTTTCGATCGTCTCTATATAATAACGAACAAATTGTTGTCCTGTTCTAGTAACTGGAACTGTCGTACAAATAGGACGACCATCTGGTCCAGAGTTACAAACTGTTTGCCAATCTTGGTACTGACAAGATTCCCAACCAGTTACCGTATCCGATCTTGTAACTGATGTTTTTACTGAACCTGTTAAATCTACTGGCTGACCAACTTCATTTGCAGAGAAAGCAAAATCTCCATTATTTGGAATTGGCTTATTGCTTGGAATTTTAAATTCATATTTTTCATCGTAATCATTTTCCAATCTAAGTGTGATTGATTTTTTCGATTTAAGCTTAATATCAGCTGAGTATGACTGAGGCTTAATTATACGAACAACACCTTTTGTCGATTTTAGTTTTACTGCTTCAGTTAAATTAAGTGTCCCTTCGATTTTATTACAACCAACTGTTAATAATAAAAGCGCACTTAGACCAAGTATCATCTTCATAAGTATCTCCTATGGAAATATGAATTTCATTAATAGATAAGTTTAATTTATGTAATGTTGATCAAGCTTACAATCTAATGTGAGAACATTTTAGCCAAAGCCTTGGAAGTGGTGCCAGAATGCACCTAATGCTTTGTCGAAATATCAAGAGGTTACCCATAGAGTAGGCTGTTATTTTTACAGAGTCTTAGGCATTTCATTGCAGCAAGTCAGTTTACAGGATACAAGCGCTCAAATCTTTTACGAGGAGTCTTCTATGTCTAAGTTTACAACCGCTGCATTGTTACTGACCTTGAGCTCACACACTATGGCATCTGATAAAACTGATGCAAAATGGGGTGAATTACTTAAAAAATATAAATTCAACTCCAGCACTCAATCATATTGTTATACAAATGAGCGTGGTGAACTTGAAGGAAAAAACGTAGAACTTAGAATTCGCTTAGCTTCGGTTTCAAAACTTATTACTTCTCTTTGGGCCGTTGATCAATTAGGTCCAGACTATCGTTTTGAAACAAAACTGTTTATCAAAAATGGTCATCTTCATATTAAAGGATCATATGATCCATTCTTTGGTAATGAAAAAGCTTATTACCTATTATCACAACTCAATAGCCTAGGTTATAACAGCTTTAATAAAATTACTTTCGACAAAAATTTAATCATTTTTCCAAATGCTCAGTTTCACACAAATGAACATCCAATCATTGGACCAAAAAGTGTCGCTTCCAATTTAAGTGTTTATTTTAACACTGCAAAATGGTCTGCTATCTATAAAGATGAATACAAAAGAGTGGCTTCATTAACAAAAAGACTTCCTGAGGAAATTCGTATCAATGAAGGCGTAGAATTTAGCGCGAAAGAAATTGTGAATTGTGTATTCAGATATCAACCCTCTAGAAAATGATGCTGAAGCAAGAGTACTTACCCTTAGTTCTCCGGCCCTTAAAGACTACTTAAAAGAAACAAATGTTAAATCGAACAATTACTCTTCTCAAACTCTATTTAAATTTTTAGGTGGAGAGAAAAAATTACAAGAATTCTTGGCCACAAATTATAAGCTAAATGATGATAAAATTCATCTTTATACAGGTTCAGGTCTTCCTGCTATCGTTAATGGTGTAAGAAAAGATAACTATGCTACATGTGAAGTAATGACTGAACTCGTAAATGCCTTAAAAGAATCTAGCGAAAAACAAGATTCAAGCTTATCAGATATCATGGCCGTTCCAGGGGCAGATCAAGGGACATTTAGAAGACGTTTAAACGGTGATGAAACAAAAAATGGTTTCATGGCAAAGACTGGAACACTTATGCACACATCAACTCTTTCGGGTGCTCTAAGTACAAAGAGTGGAATTAGTTTCTTTGGTGTTTTTAATCAAACTTCAGATATTGTTTCTGCTAAAACAGTTCAAGATGCAATGGTTCATACTATTATTGCTGATCTTGGTGGAGTAAGTAGATTTCCTTACAACCCAGAACCATTTTTTACAATTGATGACAGAGAAAAAATGAAAAAATTTGGAATGGATGAAGATGCCTTCTTACCATTTGAAGTACCTGTAAAATAATTTTATTCAACACCTAACAAGAAATCTTTCTTGTTAGGTGTTCTCTTTTAAAAATGAATCCTGAAACAATGCTTTTTCTAATGATATCTTCAATGCCTGGTTAATCTGCACTTCACTTTCGTAAAATAAATCCCCTTCGCCATTATAAAAAGCATAAGCAATTTTATCCACACTTGGATAATCATCAAAAGCCGAAATATTTTTCTCTAAATCTACAATTTCTTTGGCATATAAATCTTTGTATTCTCGACAAAGAGAAAACTCACGATTCCCCTCTTTATCATTTATCAGAAAAACGCCAAAGCTGCGACAAAGTAGAGGTCGAAATTCATACATGGAACATGAACCCTTATATTCAGTAGAGTTTTGAATGTTTAATAGGATACAAGTTTGATCGACTGAAGATTGGGACAACAGGTGTGTGACCTTTTCCAGCATATTTTCAGCTTCTCCTCGACGAATAAATTCTTGTGCCAGAGGTAAAAGTTCCGATGGACGACAAAAGACATTGGGATTAAAACAGCACTTACCACATCCTTCTGGGCATTTTAATCCAGATGCTGAATGTAGTTTAGTATAATGCTCGCCTGCATCCTTAAGCGATTCTTTAATAATTTGTGATTTATTCATAAATTGTAATTCCTTGAAAAAAATCAACTATGATAAAATTAAGATTTCTTAATATTGATTCTTATCTCTTCTATCAAATCAAAGTGTCATTTAGAATAGTTTAACACCCATTTGGAGATATTAAAAAGATGGCGCCAAGTCAGTCAATTGCAATTTTTCATGAAGACCAAAAAATCTTAGAAAAGATTTTACAATCCGTACAATCGTTACACTTAGAAAAGTATTCTACAAACAACTTAGACGAACTTCGAGTTTATTTAAACTCCAAACCCGCAACAGTTCTTTGTATTGCTTTTAATAAAAGTAGCGATGAAGAATTAAATTTTTTGGCATCAATTAAAAAAAAATTTCCCTTCACTGTTCGGGTGTATTTACTCAATACTGCTCTTTCGCCAAATGAACTCAACGATCAACTTGCACTTTTAAATGCCTTTGAACCCTTTAAGGTCATCTATCCTCATAAAGATGCTTATGAATATGTCGTAGACTTTAGCTCCTGTTTGGATAAGTTTTTTGCTGAAGAATATCAACGACGCTTACATCAAAAGCAATTAGAAAATATTCCAGAAACCAGAGAAGAGGTTTTGTTTTTAAAGAAAAAAATCAAAGACCTAGAAAATGAAATTGTTCTATTGGATGTTATTAGTGATTTAAATTTAAAATTAGAAAAAAGACTAAAAGATAAAACTAAAGAAATGAC
>JAKLJM010000436.1 GCA_023151145.1 Bacteriovoracaceae bacterium
TTTGTAAAAATAACACTGGTTATGAAAATCTATGTAAACTTTTATCCAAAGCCTATATGGAAGGTTTTTATTATAAACCGCGGGCCGATTTTGAACTTTTAAAAGAATTCTCTGAAGGATTGATCTGTACCACTGCCTGTATGAAAGGCGAGGTGGGATATAATTTCTTTACTGATCAAGATGAAAAAGCCGTTAAGGCCATTCATAAACTTCACGAAGTTTTTGGCGATGATTTTTACTTAGAGATTCAAGAAAACGGTATCGCCGAACAAAAGATTGTGAATGAAAAAGTGATTGCTTATGCTCGCGAGCATAACATGAAACTGGTGGCAACCAACGACTGTCACTACCTTACTCGTGAAGATGCTGCTGCCCAAGAAGTTTTATTATGTGTTCAGACTGGTAAAACATTTCAAGACGAACAAAGAATGAAACTCACGACAAATGAGTTTTTCTTTAAGTCACCAGAAGAGATGCGTGAAGCATTTCATTATGCCCCTGATGCTTGTGACAACACTTTAGAAATCGCCGATAAATGTAATGTGCAATTTAACTGGAAAGATGAAAAAGGAAATCAGATTTATCATCTACCTGATTACCCAATTGAAACTGAAGAAAGTGCCGATGACTATTTTAAACGTAAGGCCCGTGAAGGGATGGAAGAGAGATTTCAAGGACCACATTTTACAAAATTAGTGGCCAGTCCAAATTGGGAAACTGAAATCAAACCAAAATATCTTGAGCGTCTTGAAGAAGAGTTGGCGATGATTTGTAAAATGGGATTCCCAGGCTACTTCCTCATCGTATCGGACTTCATTAAATGGGCCAAAGCCAATGGATGTCCTGTTGGTCCAGGGCGAGGATCTGGAGCTGGATCTATTGTTGCTTATTCACTTTCTATTACTAACATCGATCCAATTCCGTACAACTTACTCTTTGAGCGATTCATTAACCCTGAACGAGTTTCGATGCCAGACTTTGACGTCGATTTTTGTCAGGATAATCGTTACCGAGTTATTGAATACGTTACCCAAAAATATGGTGATGAGCGAGTTGGACAAATTATTACGTTCGGAAAATTGCAGGCCAAAGCAGTTATCAAAGATGTTTCGCGCGTTTTTGGCCTAACCTTTGGGGAAGCTGATGTCATTTCTAAATTAATTCCAGAAGAATTAAAAATGACTATCGATAAAGCATTAGAACTTGAACCTAAAATCACTGAACTCATGGAGCATGATCCTCGTATAAAACAGGTCATTAATATTTCAAGACGATTAGAAGGTCTGCTTCGTCACGCTTCTATTCACGCGGCCGGGGTTATCATTACCAATAAACCGCTAGTGACTTATTGTCCGCTTTTTAAAGGGCGCGAAGGCGAAAAGGTCATTCAGTTTGACAAAGATTTTTCGGAAAAAATCGGACTGGTGAAATTTGACTTCTTAGGTTTAAAAACGTTGACGGTTATTGAAAACGCCATGAATTTCATTAAGCGTGATCATGATAAAAACTTTGATATCGAGGCGATCGATATTGAAGATAAAAATGTCTACGATTTTATTTCCAAAGGAGAAACGGTTGGGGTCTTCCAGCTTGAATCTTCGGGAATGATTGATCTTTGTAAACGTATAGGGCCAGGAAGTATCGATGATATTTCTGCCATTAACGCTCTCTATCGACCTGGTCCACTTGAATCGGGAATGGTGGATGAGTTTATTGAAATAAAACATGGACGAAAAGAAACTGTCTATCCTTTTGCGCCTTTAGAGCCGGTTTTAAAAGATACTTATGGGGTCATTATTTACCAAGAGCAGGTAATGAACGTGGCCAGAATTGTTGCCGGCTATAGTTTGGGGCAAGCGGATATGCTTCGTCGTGCGATGGGGAAAAAGAAAGCTGATGAAATGGCCAAACATCGCGAGCTCTTTTTAGCGGGAGCGGCTGAGCGTAGTTATAACGTAGATAAAGCAAACGAACTTTTTGATAAAATGGAAAAATTTGCTGAATACGGAT
>JAKLJM010000437.1 GCA_023151145.1 Bacteriovoracaceae bacterium
AAAACGACCAAAAACTGAGTGGTCACACGGTAAACGTTTTGAAGTTGTTTATCACTTACTCAATATGGAAACTCACCAACGCGTGCGCGTTCGTGTGCCAGTTGATGTTGATGGTGGAGAAACAATTCCAAGTGCTATGAGTTTATGGAAAGGTGTTGATTGGTTTGAACGTGAAGCTTGGGATATGTACGGGATTACGTTTGAAGGAAGAAAAAAAGAGCGTCTTCTTACTCACCATGAATTTATTGGTTACCCTTTAAGAAAAGACTATGAAGCGACGAAAAATCAGCCGCTTTCTCAATCACTTGATATTCACTTTGAACCAGATCCAACTTTAACAGCAGAACAACTTGCGGTGAGAGAGTGGATTAATATTGGTCCTTCTCACCCAGCCACTCACGGTACACTTCGTATCATGACAGAGCTTGAAGGTGAGGTGATTAAAAGATCTAAATTAGAAATTGGTTATCTTCACCGTTGTTTTGAAAAAATGTGTGAAAACCATTTATACAACCAAGTCGTTCCATATACAGATCGCTTGAACTATTGTTCGGCTCCTATGAATAATATCGGATGGTGTAAAGCTATTGAAGATATGATGGGAGTAAAAATTCCTGATCGTGCCATGGCCCTTCGAATGGTGTTAGCAGAATTATCACGCGTGATTGATCACTTAGTTTGTATTGGTGCTGCTGCCGTTGACGTTGGTGCCCTTACTTCTTTCTGGTTTTGTTTTGAACAAAGAGAAAGAGTATATGAATTATTTGAAAAACTTTGTGGTGCTAGACTTACAGTTTCTCTTACTCGTATCGGTGGGATGTCTCACGAGCTACCAGTTGGATGGGTAACGGATTGTTTAGAAGCGGTAAAAGAAATTTCAAAGAACATTGAAGAAGTGGATAATTTATTAACAAAAAATAAAATTTGGGTTGATAGAACACGCGTATGTCCAGTGACAGCGAAAGACGCTATTGCTTGGGGATACACTGGTCCATGTCTACGCGCTTCAGGTGTTAATTACGATATTCGTAAAGCTTCTCCATATTACTTCTATAAAGATGTGGATTTCGAAGTTCCAGTTGGGCATAAAGGTGATCCGTACGATAGATATCTAGTTCGTATGGAAGAAATGAGACAATCATTAAAAATTGTTCGTCAGGTTTTAGATAATTTACCAACAGGACCTGTGCAATCTCTAGATAAACGTGTTTGTCTTCCTCCGAAAAAAGAAGTTTACACTAATATTGAAGGATTGATGAACCACTTCATGTTAGTCATGAAAGGTGTTAGACCTCCAGTCGGTGAAATTTATTCTGCCACTGAAGCAGCTAACGGAGAGCTTGGCTTTTATGTTGTTTCTGATGGTGGACAAAGTCCGTACCGCGTGAAATGTCGTCCACCTTGTTTTGCTATTTTCCAATCGTTCAATGAAGTGGTTCAAAACGCCATGATTGCCGATGCGGTAGCAGAGTTAGGTTCAATGAATATCATCGCTGGGGAGTTAGATCGATGAGCACAAACACAGAAAAATTTGAATTCACGACTGAAAATTTGAAAAGATATCAAGATTACTTAAATCGTTATGACGATGTTGAATCAGCATTATTGCCAACTCTTCACTTAGCTCAAGAGCAAAGTGGTTGGTTAGCAGATCATGTTGTAGCGTACATCTCTGGTTTGATGAATATTCCAGTGATTAAAATTAAGGAAGTCATTTCTTTTTATGACATGTTCTACGATGTTCCGGTCGGTAAAAATATTATCCAGGTTTGTACGAACATTACTTGTTCAATGTACGGAGGCCGAGAGATTTATCAAGGTCTTCTAAAGCATTACAATACAGAATATTTAAGACCAACCCACGATAATCGTTTCTCATTTCAAAAAATGGAATGTTTAGGTGCCTGTGAAATGGCTCCTTGTATGCGAGTTAACAACGATTATTACGGCCCAATCAATCTTCAGTCAGCTATTTCGAAGATTGAAGAACACCAATAATAAAAGAGCAGG
>JAKLJM010000438.1 GCA_023151145.1 Bacteriovoracaceae bacterium
GTATCAAGGACTTAATAACTTCGCTTTTTATAGTTGAGTACTCTTCCCAACTATATAACTTTTTCAAATCGTTTGTATAAGAAAATTATAATTTGTTTTTATATCGGTTTGAATTAGACTTATTTTAAGTTTTCGACACCACTTTTCACACAAGGAGAAATTAACATGAGAAAAGGATTATTATTAGGATTGGCTTTAGTCGTATCTGTATCATCATTCGCACAAGACAAGAAAGTAGAAGTTGATGCTGCTGGATCAAAAATCGTTTACGTTGGGAAAAAAGTAACTGGAGAACATACTGGTTCAGTAAAAGTTCAATCTGGTTCATTAACTTTCGCAAAAGACGCATTAACTGGTGGAACAATTGTTGCTGACATGTCTTCAATCACTGTTACTGACATTACAGACAATGAATATATTAAAAAATTCTTAGAGCACATGGCTTCTGATGATTTTTTCTCAACTGCTAAAAACAAGACAGCTACTCTGGTTGTAAAATCTGCTAAAAAAGTTTCTGGAAACAAATATTCAGTTACTGCTGATTTAACAATCAAAGGAAAAACTGCTCCTGTAACTTTTGATGCTGATGTATCTGCTGATAAAGCGGTAGCAAAAGTTCTAGTTGATAGAACTAAGTATGATATTAAGTATGGTTCTGGAAAATTCTTCCAAAACTTAGGTGACAAGATGATCAACGATGAATTTTCTCTTGATGTAACTCTTGCTCTTAAAAAATAATTAAATCTCTCCCCTGTCCCTCCGAAAAATTTAGATTTTGAGGAGGGATTTTACTTAAAAGCGACATTTCTCTAGACAAAACCCCCTGCTGATTTGTATCAATATACTGACAACACCCCCAACATTCTTACCAAGGTGCATCCAAATGACTCAAGAGCTTTTGACTGGTCTTATTCGTACCATTCCTAATTATCCCAAAGAAGGAATCATGTTTCGTGACATCACTACTCTTTTAAAAGATCCAAAAGGTTTTCAAGTTGTGATCAAAATGCTTCAAGAAAAATATCAACATGCACCGATTGATGTTATTGCCGGTATCGAAGCGCGTGGTTTTATTTTAGGCTCTGCTCTTGCCTTTGCTCTAGGAAAAGGATTTGTTCCAATTCGCAAAAAAGGTAAACTTCCTGGAAAAACCATTTCTCAAGCTTATGATTTAGAATACGGATCAGATGTTATTGAAATTCACGACGATGCCATTGATTCTGGTGCCAACGTTCTTTTAATTGATGATCTTATTGCCACAGGGGGAACTGCCCTTGGTGCCATTACATTAATCGAAAAAATTGGTGGTAAAGTTTACGAGACTGCCTTTGTTATCGATCTACCAGAACTAGGTGGAGCAGATAAAATTAAAAATAAAGGTCACAAAGTTTTTGCTTTAGTTGCTTTCGACGGCCATTAAAAAATTATTAGATCCATTGAATGCCTTTTAAAAACTTCTTCACATGAGAAGCGGCAAGTTCCGGCTCATGATGAGGAAGTTTTGAAGGTTTTTCCATCGTCACCGTATTATTCATTTGTAAAAATCTCTCTGCTAAGCGCTCCATTCCATCATTGCCAACTACGAGATCATCAACTCCAGTAATAAAATGAATGCGTTCACCATGAATTTCTATTTCTTCTTTTTCTTTTTTAATCCAAGGAAAAATATTATCTGGCTTAAGGGCAGGAGAAACTAATTGTTCGCGAATCTTTAAAGTGGATTTATAAAAAGGGGTATCAAAAAGATGAACCACATCTTTAGGGGCCATCCCTAAGCCCACCACAATAGATAATCTTTGATAGTTAGAAAAAGCCTCTGACTTTAAGGCTTTTAGAGATAAAAGCGAGCCTAGGGAATGACCGCCTAAAACCACTTTTAACTCGTGCTCATCTAAATCATGCTCATTCAAAGGAAAACTCTCTAGATAATGCTTTTTAAGCTCTTTAAACGCTTGTGCAAAGAGCTCATGAGCGTGATCGGTAAAATCTGTGAAGTCATCAACT
>JAKLJM010000439.1 GCA_023151145.1 Bacteriovoracaceae bacterium
ATAATCAAGAAGCCTTACTAGAAGCTCACTTGCTTTATTTACTCTACAAAAAACTAATTTAAGCCACCCTTTAAATTCATGAGTACTAATTTTGAGATCATCTTAAGTGTATCAAAAACACCATCACCCTTAACGGCGACGGCTTCAAACTCCGGACACTTCCACTTATTAAGTGCTGAGCTCAAATCTTTTATTGAAGTAACATTTGGTAGATCGCGCTTATTCCACTGCATAACAATGGGCATTTTTTCTAAATCATAACCTTGTTCAATAAGATTTTTTTCTAGTGATTTAAGACTCTCAAGATTGGCTTCCATTTTTTCTACTTGAGAATCAGCGACAAAAACAATTCCATCCACACCACGTAGAATTAACTTTCTTGAGGCTTCATAGAAAACTTGACCTGGAACTGTATAGAGATGAAAACGCGTTTTAAAGCCACGAATTTCGCCTAACTCTAAAGGCAAAAAGTCAAAAAACAACGTACGCTCGTTTTCGGTATTAAGCGCAATCATGTTGCCGCGATTTTCACCGCTTGTCTTTTGATAGACATATTGAATGTTCGTTGTCTTGCCACCTAAGCCTGGTCCGTAATAGACAATTTTGCAATTCACTTCTTTAGTAACATAATTCACAAAAGACATATCGATTCCTAATTTTTAGAAAATGAAAAAAGACGATCCATTTCTGCATCTGTAATATCTTCAAACAGCACACGAGCATGTTGAGGTTTCACTTCAAAGCTCGTTCCTTTTTCCATCTTTAAATATTCTGTTAAACTGTTGGCAATATCTCTGATTTTGGTTTTCACTAAACCAGGATTTACTTCATTATAATAAATAAGACCTAAGTAAAATTGATCAACTTCAATATCCACGGGAACGATATAAATTCCCTCTGAAGATGTATCAAAACTTAATCTATAATCTATTTCTTTTCTTTGTGTCGGGATAAATTCCGAGAGTGCTGCCGATGCCTGCCACACTCCACCCAAGAGTGCTCCAATTGAATGACTATTAAATTTTGGATCTTTTTTATTTTGATAGAGGATGACCCCATCCTGTCTAATAAGAAAAAAAGAAAAACGATTTAATCTTTGATCGACATCAAACGATAAAAAAAACTGTTCAATAAGTTTTGGAATTTCGGCCATCTTCATTATAAATGCCTTCTATTTTCCATGGCCTTAGAAATGGTTAATGCATCTACGTACTCTAAGCTTCCGCCCATAGGAATACCGAAACCAATTCTTTCGACCAATACACTTTCTGGTAAAATTTGCTTAATATAGGAACAAGTGGCATCGCCTTCTACCGAAGGATTGACTGCCAAAATAACTTCTTTTACGCCTTCTTCACTAATTCTTTTTTGAAGTTGGTCTAGCTTTAATTCGTCAGGGCCAATACCTAAAAGCGGATTTAAAACTCCAAAAAGAATATGAAATCTTCCTTTAAATGTACCACTGCGCTCAATGGCCAGGCAGTCTGTAATTGATTCAACAACACATAAAGTTGTACTTTCTTTGCGTCTTTCGTTTGAACAAATTAAACAAACTTCAGTATCTGCAAACATTCCACACTGTTTACAATGTTTGATTTCACTTAGTGCCTTCAGTGCTTCACTAAAAGCAATAAGCTCCTCTCGCTTCCAATTGGTCATTGAAAGTGTTTGCCGAATGGCCGTTTTCTCGCCCACACCAGGAAGGCGAGAAAACATATGAACGGTTTTTTGAATTTTTTCAGGTAATTCCATATTTAATTAGAATAGACCTGGAATATTTAATCCGCCTGTTACTTTTGACATCGCACCTGAAACCATATCTTGGCTTTCTTTAATGGCTTGATTCATTGCTGTCTTCATTAGGTCTTCAAGTGAAGCAACATCATTAGGATCAACACATTCTTTGTTAATTGTGATTCCAAGAATTTGTTGTTTTCCGTTAATTTTAATTTTAATCATTCCGCCACCAGAAGAAGTTTCTAGCTCTCTCGTCTCAAGTTC
>JAKLJM010000440.1:0-1934 GCA_023151145.1 Bacteriovoracaceae bacterium
CTGTAGGGAGTAATGAATTTTGTACTTTTGCTAATTTTTGAATATCATTTTCAGCGAAAGCATTAACAACTTTTAACTCTAACGAATAAGTAGAGAATGAAATAAGGGTAACAACAGTAAAAAATATTATTTTCATCATACTTACCTACTTTAAAATTCCCTGACAACTACTAGGCACAATGACTTCTCTCACAGAGCAAGAATCCTCGGAAGTTGAATCATTTGCTGGCTGATAATTTACTTTTATCTGCAATGGAGATGAACAAGAGCTAACTTTAGCCGTTGCACGCCCTTTCCAAGCATCTTCTGTATTACTAGAAACAAAACTTCCATTTACTTTTCTATGAAGTGCTTCAACGATTGAAGATTCACAAGAATTCGTCATACAAGCCCTTCCGTTACTTAAATCACGGACACAAGAGTCAGGAATTTTTCCGAACTTTCTATAAGTGGCAAGAACGTATTCCGGATTAGCTTCCCAAGAACGAGGAATATTTAAAGTATCTGATAATCCACGATATAGTCTTACCAAAGCTCGGATAATAAAAAACTGCGGGCCTGCCGTTTGTGAAATTGTTGCAGCAGAAGTTGAAATAGTTTCAAAATTTAAGGCACACACCACACATTGGCTGCTTTTTTTCGTATCATTTGGTGAGATATCTGAAGCAGAACTTACATTGACTTGATTTTTTTCATTCTCGCGACATGCTCTTGCAGAAATTCCAGAAAATTGAATATAATCGTAAGGATTAGGTTCACCATTTGCCACAGTCACAGCACAAGGCACACCCAATAAGTTTCCAAAGTCTGCCGTTAAACTGGCTTGAACTTTAGATTTATTGTATTTGGTATCGTAAACAATCTTCCCTTCTTTTACTAATTGATTAAAGCTCACTACGCGACCAGGTTGCAAATCAAATTTTGCGAACAATACACCTGGTGCCACAGTCGCTAGCGCTCCTTGGGCCATATCGGTAAAGAAATTAAACATGGTCTGTTTTGTTTTGTACCATGGATCATAAACGCGACAAGCTGTTCTTTCTGCATAGGGATTAAAGATGTTTGGAGACTTTAATTTTTGATCAAGTGTCCAAAAAGTATCAGCATATTGTAGGGCGCTATATAGATCGACTATCGAACGCAAGGTCTTTCTTGCGCAATCAATTTCATTAGCACAAACCACATCATCAACAGACTTTGTAATTTTATAATTAGCATAACTTAGGGCCGGAGTATTTTTTGCTAAGTAGTTTTTTAAACGATCAACTTCAGTTGATTGAATTTTATTTTCATAAACCTTACTTAAGTACCAAGAGCTAAATCCAGACTTATCAAGGGCGAAATCTTTATCCCAAATCTTATTCTGATTCACTTTTCCACAAAGTGTATTAACTTCTTTAGATAATTTTTCAAAGTACGAGAAAAACACTGCTGATTTAGTATCAACAATGCGGCTACCTAATTTATCTATTAATGCTAAATCTTTTAACAAGTTCAACTTTGAACGAATAAAACTCAATTCTTCATGAGTAGCAAATGTGTACTCAGAGCATAGATAGAATAGTTCATTTTTTAAATCATTTTTTTCTTTTGGATCAAGAGAAGCATTAGCTGTCAGATAAAACTTATCTGTTAACTTAGTCGTGAGCTTTGCCACATCAACATTACCAGTTATAACTTCTAAATGATTAATCGAACGAAGAAGCTTTCTTTTTACAATTGTTCTTGAACCAGAGAAGTTTTCGCGAAAATTATCTAACCAGGCATCACTAGACTGATAGTCACCTAACCCTAAAATATCAGAGTTCACTGCAGTAAAAGGATCCGTTAAAAGATCATCCTGTGCCCCATCTGGTACACTATCTAAAATATCTAAATTAAGAGCATTTTTCTTATAAGAAGATTTCGCAAACTCACGCATTGCATTTTGATTA
>JAKLJM010000440.1:1949-3948 GCA_023151145.1 Bacteriovoracaceae bacterium
GATTAAGATATTCAGACTCACACTTTGGTGCAGTTAAACTTTTGCATGAATTTGGCACCATAATTAAAGCATCTTCAATAGCGAGAGCTTTAAAAACGTGAGCAAATGGTTTCCCTAGTGAATCCATTTCAGGAGCATTTCTAAAGGCCCATGAAAAATAAAGTTTAACAGAATTCCAGTAATCAAAACCTTGATCGTTCCATTTTGAATATCTTAAGTTAGGAATTTTAAGTTCATAAGCTGCAACTTTTAAATTTTCTTGTTTACTAAAATCATCACAACGAGCGATGTATTCTTCTTTATTCATCGCGGCTCTTGCGATTGACTCAAGAACACCTTTGTCTGGTTTTGTTCCAAATAAATGAGCTTCAAGAGGAGAGAATTTTCTTAAATAATGACATCTCAAATTAAATTGACGATTTTCATCTTCAAAAACTTCATTTTGCATGAAGTTTTCTTTGGAATGATAATTATCAAACTTATAAAAATCAGTTTGTCGTTCAGCAAGCTTTCTTCCATCTCCAGAGATAGTCCAAAGTTTTTCAATATATTGATCGAGTTCCTGACAGTATTCAGCACTCGAACATTTTTCCATGACATCGCGATAGTCCCCAGGAACATGAATTTTGTTTGAGGTTGTATCGGCCACCAAGAGTGGAAGTTCACGGTTAATGAGTTTTTTATGAATGAGTTGCAAAAGAGCGAGAGAAGTTTGACGATAGACCTGAATTCCCTTTTTAGTTAATTCAGTTGAATTTTCGCCACGATTTTTAGCAAGACGATAAATCGCACGAGCGATATCCATATTATTAAGTAAAATAAAAGCAGAATCAGAGGGCTTTTCAGAATCAATGGCGCATCTAGCGCGATTAGTGAAACGTAGATCGTTTAACGTTAATGGATCTTCTGCTGCAAAATTACTTTCAGCAAAAATAATCATAAATAATGTCAAAAACGTCGTTATTTTCATGAGTCGTACCATATCAAATTTTCTTTAAAAACTTGTAACTATTTGTAAGAATTGTAATTTTTACAAAAAAACGGGCCTAGGCCCGTTTTTTAGAATTTCTTTAAATAAAAAGACTACTTTCCGCCAGCTTGGCATCCATTAGCTTGTTTCATGATTGTCGTATAGAACATAATCATGGCTTCATCCGCCGGAGTGAAACCTCTTTTTGTCTCACCAGTTTCAGTCATAAGGCCGTACATATATCTGTTCATAGCATAGTAAAGTGAACGAGGAACCATTACCGTCTGAACACATTGACCTGAACGGTAAGCAACTGTTAATCCCCAGTTTAATTGATCACAAGTATTACAACCGTCATTTTTACCATCGTATCCACCAGTAATGATTGTTGTTCCTGACCCTGAATTAACTGCTCCACCTTGACCAACGTTGAATGAAACTTCCCAACCTTTTGAATCAGTTCTTACAGAAGAAAGTTTACATTGACCGTCATTTGAACAAGCAACGCGAGCATCTTGATCGATTTTTAGAAGAATGCCTTCGTTTGAAAAACGATCGAATTCAAATTCACCTTCACCTGGATTAAAGATATCATCGATATCGTCCGCAAATGATGGAACCGCTAATGTGCTTAAAAGGCTTAGAGCTAGTAATAATTTTTTCATAATTCTCTCCTATTTATTATTCGCAAATATATTCAGGTTGTTCAGTAATTGATTTTTTATAATTTCCTAATAAAGCTGATTTTCTTTCTACCGTTAATTCATTCACGCTAAAATCCTCACCATATTTAAAACTAGCAATAAATTTAGCAAATCCTGTATTAAACTCCGCACACTTGCCTGTTGTAGTTGAACAGACATTTTTATATATTGGTGGCCACATCGTCGAAGAGAAATAACCATTCAATCTTCTTCGTGCAGTTGCAAGACCTACGATTGGATCTCTAAGTCTTAAACCAGCAATTGGATCAACTTCGATCATGTCATCAATATCTTCTAAATCTCTAATCGTTGATATTTCTCTAAT
>JAKLJM010000011.1 GCA_023151145.1 Bacteriovoracaceae bacterium
GAAGCAATTAAAGAAGGAGATATTTTAAAAAATGTCGATGAGGATGATAAAAATCAAGACGGAATAAGTGGTCGTGCTAATTATATTAATGATCGCGAATTCAAGAAAAAACGTCTCGGTCGCTTTGGATGGAAGTCTAACCAACCAAGTATTAAACATCAAAATGCCGGTGCTTTTAATGGTGATATGGGGATTACATCAAGTTTATTTCCAGATCAACCTTGCAGTGAAAAACAGTTAGATTGTTTAGCTGCACCAAAATTAAATCATGTGGAAATTGATGATGAAGATTTAGATCATGTGACGACTTATGTAAAAATTTTAGCAGTTCCCAAAAGGCGTAACGTTCTTGATGCCGGTGTTGTCAATGGACAAAAGATTTTTAAAGCAATGAATTGTACGGCATGCCATACCGAAAGTTATACAACAGGTAAAGTAAAAGGGTTTCCTGAATTATCTCAGCAAAAAATTTATCCTTATACTGATTTACTACTTCACGATATGGGAGAGGAACTGGCCGATCATCGCCCAGATGGATTGGCGACTGGTTTTGAATGGAGAACACCACCGCTATGGGGGATTGGATTATTCAAAACAGTTAATGGACACACCCGTTATCTTCATGACGGTCGAGCACGAAATCTAAGTGAAGCGATTTTGTGGCATGGAGGGGAAGCTAAAAAAGCTAAAGAAATGTTTGTGAATTTATCAAAAAACAATAGAGAAGATGTGATTAAGTTTTTGGAGACACTATGAAATATTTTTTATTAGGAATGATTTTTTCTGTTAACTGTATGGCCGAAGAAATGCCCTATTTTGAATTGAGAATCAAAAATCATAAATTTAATATTGAAAAAATTGAAGTACCGGCCGGGAAAAAATTTAAAATCAAAGTGATTAATGAAGATTCAACCTCTGAAGAATTTGAAAGTAATTCAATGATTGTAGAAAAGTTTTTAGGTCCAAAAAGATCTCTAACCGTTACTCTTGGGCCACTTAAACCTGGAACTTATGAGTATTTTGGTGAATTTCATATGAAAACCGCCAAGGGCATAGTTATTGCGAAGTAAGGATTAATTTATGACAAATGTCTTAATGGTTGTATGGCGCGAATCTTTTGAAGCGGTTTTAATCGTGGGAATTCTTTTTAATTTTTTGATTAAAAGCAGTGACCAAATTGATTTAAAACGAAAAGCTTTAGCATTTATGTGGTCAGGTGTTTTGCTTGGTTTGTTTTTTAGCGGGATAATGGCCTATGCTATTAATTCTGTGCAAACAGAGTTACAAGGGCAATTTTTAGATTATTTTCAAAACGGATTACTTTTTGTAGCAGCACTTCTTATGACCCATATGTGTTTATGGATGAAGGTTCATGGAAGAAAAATAAAAGGGGAATTGGAAGGTGATTTAAAAGAGAATTTGAAAAAATCTAATCACTGGGGAATTTTATTTTTATCTATGCTTGCTGTTTCTCGTGAGGGTGTTGAGACGGTGATCTTTTTATATGGGATGAGTTTTGAAGCCATTAATGCAGGTAAGATAGCAGAGCTTAGTTTATATGCACTAGGGGGATTTTTATTGGCCTTAGGGACTTGGGTTCTCTTTCAAAAAACCATGTCTTTTTTGGGGCAAAAAATCTTTTTTAGAATAACCAGTATTTTTTTATTGTTAACAGCTGGGAACTTGATTCTTACGTTAACGAGAAACTTGATTCAATCTGAAATTCTTCCTACGCTTAAAGATGTGATCTGGGATACTTCATTTTTTCTAGATGAAAGATCGTTGATTGGCGGAGTTGTTATCGTTGATTGGCGGAGTTGTTAGTGCTGTAACTGGATATGAATCTACGCCCGCCCTAATAACCGTTTTGGTGGCGATCGTTTTTTGGACAACTGTTATTATGATGAATAAAATAATTGATCAAAAAACATTGAAAGTTAAAAATTAAAATCAGCCAATTTTTTATCCAAAAGCTGAGTTGGCTCTACGTTCGTTAAAGCGTGGAGCATGTTACTTCTAAGATCAGGCGTTTCTTTTTCCAACATATCTAAAAGCTTTGTCATTTTTTCCCTTTTAGCTCCTTCTTGTGAACCACAAAGTTTGCAAGGGATAACGGGAAAATTCCATTGATCACGAAGATCGATTAAATCCTTTTCGGCCACGTATACCATTGGTCTTAAGACGATGTTTCTTCCGTCATCACTTTTTAGTTTTGCAGGCATACTTGAAAGTTTACCCGAATAAAAAAGATTCATAAGCAATGTTTCTAGTAAATCATCGCGGTGATGACCCATGAGCATTTTATTATACCGATGTTCATAAGCATAATTATAGAGCACTCCTCTTCTTAAGCGCGAACAAAGTGAACAGTATGTATTTCCTTCTGGAATTTTTTCTTTAACGATTGAGTAGGTATCTGCTTCGATGATTTCAAAATCAATTTGATGATGAGACATAAAATCTTTAAATTTTTGTCCATCAAAACCGGGCTGTTTTTGATCTAGTAAAACGGCTTTAAAAGTAAAAGGTATTGGACTTCTTTTTTGGATGTCTTTTAAAAGTAAACTAAGGATGGTGCTATCTTTTCCACCAGAAACACAGACCATAAGTCGATCATTGGCCTGAATCATATCAAAATCATTAAATGCCTTCGTGATAAGTTTGCGAACTTTAACCGCAAGAGGGTTTTCAATATCTAAATCAAATGGATGTTCAAAAGTTGTATTTTGCATGAGGTTTAATTAACAAAATTCTTACTTATTTGAAAGTAGCTTTATATTTGAGTAGGCACTTTTTTGGCTTTTTTATTAAGTTCATCTACGTATAATTGTCCACAAGCTGCTAAAATCTCATCGCCCTTAGTGGTTCTGATCATGGCGGGTATTTTTTTCACCTCAAGCCAGCTCTTAAATTCATCGACTCTTGATTTCTCGGGACGTTGGTAGACTGATCCAGGAAATGGATTAAAGGGGATGAGATTAATAATAACTGGTAAATCTTTTATGGTTTCAATGAGTACTTCGGCGTCAGCAAATGAATCATTAAAATCTTTGATCAAAAGATATTCGCACATAATGTACTGACGTTTGAGTCGAGGAAGTTTAGATAGCGCAGTTAAAATTGTTGTAAGCGGATATTTTTGATTAAGTGGAATAAGTGCATTTCTTTTTTCATCAATGGCACTATGTAAGGATAGTGCGATATTGATTCTTGGAAACTCTGTGAACTTTTCAAGACCGGGGAGATAGCCGGCAGTGGAAAGAGTTATATTTCGAGGCCCTAATTCAATGCCATAGGTTTCTAAAAAAATTTCTGTGGCTTTTTTGACGTTGTCAAAATTATGTAATGGTTCACCCTGTCCCATATAGACAATATTGGGTTTAACTTGTTTTTTACCAGTGACTTCTTCAAAATATTTATAAGTAACTAAATATAGTCCAATAATTTCATGTGGCGCTAAATTTCTCGTGAGTCCTTGAGTTCCGGTGTAACAAAAAGAACAATTCATGGCACAGCCAACTTGTGTGGATAGGCAAATGGTGTGTTTATGATGAAAAGGGATGAGCACTGTCTCTACACTTTTTCCATCGCTAAACTCTATTAAAAGTTTAATAGTTTGATCTTGGCTTTGATGGGCCGTTTTGATTTTTGGTAGGGTAAAATCAAAGTCGACGGCCAATTTTTTTAAAAGTTGAGTAGGAAAATTAGTTAATAGAGCATCTGAATGATTTAAAGAATGAATAAAATTTATTTTCTCTTTATAGACTAATTGGAAGATGGTCCGTGCGTGAGCAAGGGGAAAATTATGGTTCTTAAGCCATTCTTCAAGTTCATTTTGTTTTAGACCATAAAAATTCATAGAATTGATTTAACTTTGAAGAATGATTTAGGCAAGCACTTGTAAGTACTAAAAAGCACGATATAATGGTTTTAAACGATATTTCGATGGATTGAAATGATTATGCAAAGATTAACTTTGATAAGTGCTCTCTTTTTTCTCTTCTTCATTAAGGTTAATCCAGTATGGGCCAATCAGGAAAAACCGCTGATCATTGGAACTTATGATCTACCTCCTCATTTAACTTTAAGTGGGGAAGATAAAAAAATTAAAGGTGCTTTAGTCGATTATTTAGAAAAAGAAGTTTTTAACGATGTTGGATTAAAGATTCAATGGACCTATCAACCATTTTCTCGTCTAGTGGCCGAAGCTAAAAAACAAAAAATAGATGTGATTGGTTTTATCGCCAAAAACAAAGAGCGTGAAGAGTTTTTAGATTTTCCCGACTTGCCAACATTCTCAACTTATTCTGCTTTAATTTTTAGATCGGCCAATGCGCCCATGACTTTAGATAAAGAATTAATCCATAATTTAGTCATTGGTCATACTCAAGGTTCAATAGTTCCGGAATATCTATTGAATAAAAAAGTAAAATTTCAATTTTTAGCGGGTGAACATGCTTTGGAGAGAAATTTAGAAAAATTAAATCTTAAAAGATTGGATGCGGTTTTTGTTCCAACTTTAAGTCATGCCGAATTCGTGATTAAAAACACACCGTTTAGAAACGAGTTAAAAGTTGTTCCTATTCAGGAGGGCAAAATTGATTTGTATGTAGCTCTCAGTAAAAAATTAGATAAAAATATCAAAGCTAAAATTCTTAAAAAATTAAATCAATCGAGTGGTAAATATTCACTCTATTTGCAGAAAACATCGAGAGAAGAACAACGTGGTCTTTTAAAGCAGTTAACTTTTAATTCACCTTTTGTTCGTCGTTACTAAACTAAATACTACTTGAGTGGCGATTTTGTGGACGATAAGTATCGTCAATAGCCATGCAAATATTTCTAATGAACATTTTTCCGAGTTCTGTGGCAATTAAAGAGTCATTTTTAACTTCAATTAAATGATCTTTAGATAAAGCGGCAAGATTTTGTTTTTGCCAATCTGGAAGTTCGGTAATGTCAGCCTTCGTTTTAAAGTGACACATTAAATCCATGATCATTTTTCGTTTTTTTAATTCTTCAGATGAAAGAACGTGACCATGAATAATTGGAGAGTGATTATCATTGATTAATTGCTTCCACTCTTTATATTCTTTTTCATTCTGGGCAAAGGCTTCGTCGATGCTTGAGAGTGATGAAGGTCCAAAGCCTAAGAGGTTTTTCGAAAATTGAACAGTGTATCCCATAAAGTTTCGATGGAGATGACCATCTTTATAGGCTTGATAAAGCTTATCTTCACTAGTTGCAAAATGATCCATTCCTATTTCTAAATACTCATGAGTGAGTAAGAATTTTTTCCCTACTTCATAAAGCTTTCTTTTTAATTCAGCGTCTGGAAGACCATGACGTTCAACAATTTTTTGCGCTGGTCGCATACTTGGGATATGTGCATAGGAGTAAAAAGCAATGCGAGTTGGATTAAGTTTAAGAACATTTTCTAATGTCTCAAGAATTGTTTGTTCTGTTTGTTTTGGTAAACCGTAAATGAGATCGATGTTAATAAGTTTTATGCCAGCCTCTTTAAGCCAATCAAAAACATTTTTTACTTGCTCAAAGCTCTGTCTTCTTCGAATGACATCTAAAACTTCTTCATGAGTATCTTGTACCCCTAAACTCGCGCGATTAAAGCCATGCTTTTTTAAAACTTGAATTTGATCATAAGTTGTTGTCCGAGGATCTAGTTCAATAGATAATTCTAGTGAAAGAGGGTCAATTTTAAATTTTTGTGGATCTAAAAAAAATGTCAATAATTCATCGAGTTCATCAGCTGGTAACCAACTTGGTGATCCTCCACCTAAATGCATCTCTTTTAGGTGTGGTTTAAAGTCAATTTTCTGAGCGGCCAATTCATATTCTTTTTTTATTAAATCTAGATACTCTCTGCCTTTAGCTTTATCTTTCGTGATGACTTTGGTGCATCCACAAAAAGAGCAGAGTTCTTTACAGAAAGGAACATGTAAATAAAGCGAAAGGGAAGGATCATTTTTAAGCGATTGATTGAGTAAATGAAACCACGTTTTTTGTTCAATTCCTTTCCATACGGGAACCGGAGGATAAGAAGTATAGCGAGGTGAAGGTATATTGTATTTCTCGATAAGTGATTTCGGTTGTAGTGGAGTATTATTGTTTTTTTTCATGAGTCCTTCTTATTCGTGGGCAATCGTAGATCCTAACTTGCCACCTTACGTGATTTAAACAAAAATGATGCATTCTACATTGAATGCAATGTCATCCCAATCTAGAATATAGAGGAAAATCATCTTAAGAAACATGATCCAAGTCAGGAGTAAAGCTTATGTTAACTTTAGTTTTAGTACTTTTTGTTTTTATTTTATTCTGGGATTCAGTATTTATTGTGCAATCACAGACTGCGGCCATCGTCGAGCGATTTGGGAAGTTTGATAGTATTCGCCATGAAGGCTTAAATTTTAAGTTGCCCTTTATTGATCGCATTGTGACCAGACGAAATTTAAAAATCATGCAACAAGATATAGAAGTTGAAACAAAAACCAAAGACAACGTTTTTGTTAAAACTAAAGTTTCAGTTCAGTATCAAATTATTAGAGATAAAGTAGGTGATTCTTATTATCGTCTATCAGATCCTGTTGCACAGATTGAAAGTTATATTTTTGATGTTGTCCGAAGTGAAATTCCTAAACTTACGCTTGATGAAGTTTTTGAATCTAAAGATTCAGTTGCACTTGCGATTAAAACTAGCTTAGAAGATTCGATGGATGATTTTGGTTTTCAAATTATTCGCTCATTGATTACTGATATTGATCCAGACGAAAAAGTAAAAAATTCAATGAACGAAATCAATGCTGCTGAAAGATTAAGAGAAGCGGCTCTGGCCAAAGCTGAAGCTGAAAAAATTGCGATTGTAAAACAAGCTGAAGCTCATGCAGAGAGTAAACGTCTTCAGGGGATGGGGATGGCAAATCAAAGAAAAGAAATTGCCATGGGATTAAAGTTATCGATTGAAGATTTAAAGGCTACAGGTATTAATAATGATGAAGTGCTTACGATTCTTCTTATCACTCAGCACTACGATGCCTTAGAAGCGATGTCGAAGAATTCTGCAACCAATACAATCATGGTGCCGTATAGCTCTAGTAACGTAACTGGAATGCGTGATCAGATTCAAGAAGCGATTCTTGCAAGTGCAAAAGCAGAAGCTCATATCACTAGCCACAGATAATTTGCAATTTTTGAA
The DNA here is from genome assembly GCA_023151145.1 of Bacteriovoracaceae bacterium. GTDB lineage: Bacteria > Bdellovibrionota > Bacteriovoracia > Bacteriovoracales > Bacteriovoracaceae > Bacteriovorax. The sequence continues at coordinate 7,214 of JAKLJM010000011.1, forward strand.
TCTTTTATATTTCTAAAATTACCCCTTATAATTTTTCACTTACTTACAAGAATTATAAGGGGTTTCTCACAGGGAAAGTGAAACAAATCTTAAGGATTAATTATAAATAACTTTTCCTTAGTGCCCTTATACTTATCTTATGAAAAAGTACACTGTCGCCATAGCAGGAGCCTCTGGTTTTGTCGGAGGAGAAGTCTTAAAGCGATTAAGTGGCCGCGAAGATATTGAGATCGTGGCCTTAAGTCGTTCTGAGCGAAAAAGTGAATACCCCAATGTTCGCTGGGTACAGTGCGATTTATATTCATTATTAGATGTGGAAAAAGCTCTTCAGGGTGTTGATGAAGCTTATTATCTCGTTCATTCCATGGCCCCAACTTCCAGTTTAGATCAAGGTGAATTTCAAGATTACGATCTCATTCTTTCAGATAATTTTGCTCGAGCGGCAAAGTATTGCGGCGTAAAGCATATCATTTATTTGGGAGGAATCATCCCTCAAAGGCGCGATCTCTCCATGCACTTGCGTTCGCGTTTTGAAGTAGAGCAAACTCTTCGAACCTATGGCATACCGGTCACCGCCTTACGTGCAGGGATGATCGTTGGCCGTGAGGGATCTTCATTTAATATAATGGTGCGTTTGATTCATCGATTACCACTGCTGCTTTGTCCAGAGTGGGCCAACACTAAAACTCAACCCATAGATGTTTTTGATGTTGTTGAATCTTTAGTTTATTGTTTAAAAAATAATGAGATTTTAAATCGTAGCTTTGATATTGGCGGACCAGATGTCTTAACTTATCAAGACATGCTAAAAGAGACAGCTCAAATTTTAGGAAAGAAACGTTGCTTTCTAAAATTCCCATTTTTTTCTTTGAATCTGTCGAAATTTTGGGTCTCCCTAATTACCGGTGCACCAAGTGATTTAGTCTATCCTTTAGTTAGTAGTTTAAAACACACCATCTTGGTGAACAAGGACCAAGAGCTAAAAATTTCTGATCAGAGAAAAATTCAATTTAAACGTTCTCTAGAAAATGCTCTTCGCCAAGGTGTCATTAGAAGTAGTCCTCACGCCTTTGTTTTAGCTCCTGAAATAGATCAAAAAAAAGAAGTTCGTTCAGTTTCTCGCTTGGCTTTGCCACAAGATAAAAGAGCTGAGGATGTAGCGTTCGCCTATATGCGATGGTTACCACGATTCTTTTTTCCTTTTTTAAGAGTAAAAGTAGACGGCGAAAAGTGTTCTTTCTTTTTCCCTTTTGTAAAAGAGCCTTTGTTAATATTTGAACGAAGTCCTGCGCGATCGAGCGTAGATCGGCAACTTTTTTATATTCGTGGGGGATTACTCGCCAAAGAAATGCGACGTGGGCGATTTGAATTTAGAGAAGTCTTGGGTGGAAAATATCTTATCGCAGCCATTCACGAATACCGACCGTCACTTCCGTGGATGGTTTATCGCTACACTCAGGCGCCATTACATTTTTTTGTGATGAAGTCATTTAATCGCTGGTTAAAAAATCATTAATTTTGCATAATAGCTTTCATGTACATTGATTTTCATACCCATCAATCACCCGAGTTGGCCGGAACCTGGACAAGGTTTCATGACTTTCATTCGCTCAAACTAATAGATGAAATTTACCTTTCAAGAGGCTTGCACCCATGGGGGTTAAGCCTTGAACATGAAAAAAATGAAGTAGCCTTTGAAGAGCTTTTAATTGCTTTTAAAACTCATTCCTTTATGGCTGTTGGGGAAACGGGGTTTGATCGCTATTTTAGGAAGGATCTGAGTCTTGAGAGTCAAGAAGAGATTTTTTATTGGCATTATGATTTAGCCGTGACCTTAAAATTGCCGATGATTCTACATATTGTCCATGCCCATGATTATTTTTTAAAAGTCTTAAAAAAGATCGGGACACCGAAAACATCTTTGGTTATTCATGATTTTCGATCGTCTCGAACTGATTTACAAAAATATTTGAAATATCCCATTTTTTTTAGTTTTGGAAAATCCCTATTAGGCTCAACTTCTAAAACACCTGAACTCTTGCAACTTATTCCTGATGATCGGTTTTTTTTGGAGACTGATGGAGAGTTAGGTCTAGGTATTGATCAGGTCTATAAAAAAGCAAGCTTGATAAAAGAGCTTGAAATCGAAGAATTAGAAAAAAAGCTTGAAAAGAATTTTATTTCACTTTTTCCCAATTACAATTTTTCTAAATGAATAAGTAAAACTCCTCTGATGGGCTGGCGTTCACTTACGTTAAAATTAAAGGGAGTTTTTTGATTTAAAATGTTGGTGATTTCCGCAACGGGATTTCTTTTATGTTCTTTGCCATCGCGGACTAGCACATAGGCTTGACCTTTATTTTTTAAAGCATAGGCTATGGCCAAAAATAAATTCTCAAAACTAGAGTCTAGAAAAAAACGACATCTATTTTTAAATTGCGAAGGCGAAAGAAGTCCTTCGTTTTTAAAAAAATAGGGTGGGTTAGAGAGAATAACGTCATAGACTCCATGATAGTTTTCATCATGAATGAGTTGATCGTAATTTTTTAAGATAAATTGAAAATGATTTTTATGAGGAGCAATCATTTTAAGATTTTTTTGAAAATATTCTTCATAAACGTTTTGTATTTCTAAAAAATGCAAATGTTCAATGTTTTTTAAATGATAGAAAAGTTCAAGACCAATGATTCCCGTCCCAGCACAGAGATCCATAATTTTTAGTTGATCTAAAGAATCATGGTGACGAAGATCGTGAGCAACGTTTTTGGCCAATAAAACCGAGTCTAACGAGAAATGGTACTCGTCAGGTTGATGATAATCGTAGGTAAACTTTGAATTCTCCATAATGCCACAAGTTATAGCGGAAAATAAGAACTTCTACAACCAATTTACATGCTGCCCAAAGGGTAAAATGCACTGGAAAAGAAGTGACTTTACTGAGTGCTTTTTGTTAGGATTTCAAGGCAAAGACAGAGGAAATTCAATCTATTGAGGTTTTAATGGAAAAAGCGTTATTTGGTGCAGGTTGTTTTTGGGGAGTAGAGGAAATCATTCGTAAAATACCAGGCATTTTAAAAACGGAAGTTGGCTATGCTGGTGGACACACAGATAAACCAACCTACAATCAAGTGAAAACGGGAGAAACTGGTCATGCGGAAGTGATCTACATTGAGTTTGATGAGACTGTTTTGTCTTATCGCGATCTATTACATTATTTTTTCCGCCTCCATAATCCCACCACATTAAATCGCCAAGAAAATGATATTGGAAGCCAGTATCGTTCAGTCATATTTTGTGCTGATGAAAAACAAAAAGAGACAGCACTTGAAATTAAAATTGAAGTTGAGTTGTCGAAAAAATGGCGCGATCCAATTGTGACCATCATTCAAGATTGGGCACCATTTTTTTCTGCTGAGGATTATCACCAAGATTATTTGCAAAAAAATCCTACGGGTTATAACTGTCATTATTTAAGGGATTAAAAATGGATTTAACTGATTCTCAAAAATTTGATCAGAAATTTATTGAGGCTTCTTTTCAAAAGTTACAACACAATCGTTGGACCTTTTCCAAAAGCAGTGCCAATGAGCGACTCGTTTACTTAAAAAAGTTAAAAGAAGTTGTCCATTCAAGAAGAGAGGAAATTGCTGAAGCTATTTTTAAAGATTTTAAAAAACCAAAAGTTGAAACAGAGTTAACTGAAATTCATCCGGTCTTTGATGAAATTAATTTTGCACTTAAAAATTTAAATAAATGGATGCGACCTAAAAAGGTTAAAACTCCACTAACACTTCTAGGAACTAATTCTTATATCAAGTCTGAAGCTCGCGGTGTCGTCTTGATCATTGCTCCTTGGAATTATCCGTTTCAGTTAGCACTTAATCCTTTGGTGGCGGCCATTGCCGCTGGAAATGTGGCCATTGTTCGTCCTTCTGAAAAAACTCCACACACTGGATTAGTAATTGAAAGAATCATCAACGAAGTATTTGACAGCAATATTGTCTCTGTCGTTCGTGGTGAGATCGAGGCTTCAAAAATATTGCTTGAACTCCCTTTTGATCACATCTTTTTTACAGGTAGCACTCAAGTCGGAAAAATTGTGGCCGAAAAAGCAGCTAAACACTTAGCCTCTGTTACATTAGAGTTAGGTGGAAAGTCTCCCGTGATCATCGATGAAGATTGTGATCTATCAAGTGCCGTAGAAAAAATTGTTTGGGGAAAACATTTAAACGCCGGACAAACTTGTGTAGCACCTGATTATCTTTTTGTTCACATAAAGATTTATCAACAATTTATTGAGTTGTATAAAATCACTGTTAGTGAATTTTTTGGGGAAACCGAAAAACAACGTCAAGATTCACTTTCCTTTGCCCGAATTGTCGATTCAAGAGGGACTGAGCGTCTTGGGCATTTAGTTGATGAGTCTATTAAGGGTGGAGCAGAAGTCATCGTAGGTGGAGGTTATGATGTTAAGAATTGTTATATGGCACCGACCTTAATGACAAATGTGCATACATCTTTACCTATTATGCAAGAAGAGCTTTTTGGTCCAATATTGCCTGTCTTAACATTTGAAAATGTAAATGATGTTATTCAATATATTCAAGCACACGATAAACCCTTGGCCCTTTATTGTTTTTCATCAAATAAAAGTTTTCAAGATAAAGTACTCGCTGAAACGACTTCCGGTGGAATCGTTTTTAATCAGGTGTTGGCCCATTTGGCCAATCATCATCTTCCGTTTGGAGGAGTGGGGGGAAGTGGGCAAGGAAATTATCATGGCTATTTTGGCTTTCGAGCCTTTTCGCATGAACGAGCCGTAATGATGCAAGGGCGTTTAGGTCTCTTGTCGCTGTATTTTCCTCCTTACGGAACTTGGTTGTCTGATATTGCGTTTAAATTGTTGCGTTTATTTCAATAGGATAAAAAATGGAAATCTTATTATTGATTGTATTTGTCGTGGGAATAGTTTTTTTAGCTTGGTTTTTAAATCCTAAGAAAAATCTAAAAGATGATTCTTTGATTTTAAATGAGTTAAAAAATCTTCAAAAATAAATAAAAGCGACTCAGGAAAAATTGGTTTATATGGACGCCTCAATGGTGCAAAAGTTTGAGCACCAAAAAGAAATTACTCGTTCTTATTTAGCTGAAGTTGTCGAAGAAAAGTTTTCAAAGTTTATTCAAGAAGATTTTAAAAACAACGAAGCTTTGATTGAAAAATTTAATCAGTTAAAATTATCCATGGGACAAAGTTTTTTTAGTAGTTCTGAAAAACAAACGAAAGATTTAGATATTTTTCGTGAAAACTTTACCAAATTTCAAACCGAGCGCTTTGAATCTTTGACCAAAAGCATAGATGAAAACCTTCGTCGAATTTCTGACAAGGTTCGTGAAAATCTTGATGAAGGTTTTAAAAAAACCAATGACACCTTTAATTCTGTGCTTGAACGTTTGGCAAAGATTGATGAAGCTCAAAAGAAAATTGAGTCTTTATCGAGCAACGTCGTTTCATTGCAAGACGTTTTAACTGATAAAAAATCACGAGGAATCTTTGGTGAAGTTCAATTACAGCAAGTTTTAACTTCTGTGTTTGGAGAAAAAAACGATAAAGTGTTTCAGTTGCAATATAAACTATCAACTGGCGTTATTGGGGACTCTGTTTTGTTTTTACCAGAACCTACGGGGAAACTTATTGTTGATTCCAAATTTCCCTTAGAAAACTTTCGTCGAATGTTTGATCCAAGTTTAAATGAAATAGAAAAAAAAGAAGTTACTAAAGAATTTAAAAATAATTTAAAAAAACATATCGATGATATTTCTTCTAAATATATTATTAAAGATGAGACTGCAGATCAGGCCGTTCTCTTTTTACCAGCGGAAGCTATCTTTGCTGAAATTCATGCTTACCATGGAGATATCATTGATTATGCTCAGAATAAACGTGTCTGGTTAGCTTCTCCAACTACTTTTATGGCCATGTTAACAACTGTTCAGGTGGTTTTAAATAATATTGAACGCAGTAAGTATACGACCGTAATTCATCAAGAACTAAACCGACTAGGTGAAGAGTTTGGCCGGTATCGTAAACGTTGGGATAATTTGGCCAGTCATATTGATACTGTGACTAAAGATGTAAAAGAAATTCACACCACCACTGAAAAAATCTCTCAACGATTTGGACAGATTTCTGATGTGAAGATCGATCATCTTTTGGAAGATCAAAATACTTAAGGGAGTTTAATTTGATGAAAACGTTGAATCAATACCTCGCCCTCTATGCAGAATCGCATCAGAATAAGTTAAATAAAAATATTCATTATATTTGTGTTCCTCTGATTATGTGGACAGTTTTGGTCCTCTTAGATTTTGTGAGTCTTCCTATCGGTACGCTTGCTTATGTATTGGTGATTTTAAGTTTTGTTTTTTATAACGTGATTAAAACACCTGTACTAGATTCGCTTCTCATGATGATTTTGTCGCTGGTGATGATTGCTCTCTCTCGTATTTTTAATGACTCAAGAATGCATGTTGCCATAACTATTTTTGTTATGGCTTGGATTGGACAATTTGTTGGCCATAAAATTGAAGGAAAAAAACCTTCGTTTTTTCAAGATTTATTATTTTTATTAATCGGTCCTATGTGGATCTTACAATCTTTTAAAAGAAAAGATTAACTGGAGTTTATATGATTACGTTATATGGATCAGCACGTTCAAGTGCCGGAAGATGTTTTTGGTGTTTAGAAGAAGTAAAGGCACCTTACAATGCAGTTGAAGTTAATTTTAGAACGAAAGAACATAAGTCAGATTTGTTTTTAAAAATTAATCCAAATGGAAAAATTCCCGCCATGGTAGATGATGACGTCACTTTGTTTGAATCAATGGCCATCAATTTTTATTTAGCAGAAAAATACAAAAAAGATTTATTAGGCACGACTTTGCAGGAAAAGGGATATGTTTACCAATGGAGTATTTGGGCGATTGCTGAGGTTCAGCCTCCAATCATTGGAGCTTTTATTCAAAAAGTTTTTGTTCCTGAAGATAAAAGAGATCTTGGTTTAATTGAAAAATCATTGGCACAAGTTCCAGCATTCTTGAAAATTCTAGAGGATCGTTTAGGGGAAAGTAAGTATTTAGCAGGTAATGAATTTACTCTAGCAGATCTTAATACCGCTAGTGTGGTTTCAATTCTTAACCATATTCAATACGATTTATCATCGTATAAAAATCTCTCGAATTGGTTGACTGTTTTAAGTGAAAGAGAAGGATTTAGAAAGTACGCAGCCTTGTTGCAAAAATAAAAAAGGAGAGCAATTGCTCTCCTTTTTTTAATAATGCCATGGAAATTTATTGAAATTTTTTGGTCTTTTTTCGACAAATGCTTCACGACCTTCGACCGCTTCATCTGTCCCATAAGCAAGTCTAGTTGCCTCTCCTGCAAAGAGTTGCTGGCCGACTAGACCATCATCGATCATGTTAAAGCCAAACTTTAACATTCGCATAGCAGTTGGTGATTTTGAATTCATCTCTCTTGCCCAATCAAGAGCAACATTCTCTAATTCTTTATGAGGAATTACGGCATTCACCATTCCCATTTGAAAGGCCTCTTCAGCGTTATAGTTTCTTCCCAGAAAAAAGATTTCTCGTGCTCTTTTTTGTCCAACCATTCTTGCTAAATATGCTGAACCATAACCTGAGTCGAAACTAGCTACATCTGGATCAGTTTGTTTAAAAATAGCATGTTCTTTTGAAGCTAGAGTGAGGTCACAGACCACATGAAGACTATGTCCGCCACCTACGGCCCAACCAGGAACTACCGCAACAACTATTTTTGGCATAAAACGAATTAAGCGTTGTACCTCTAAAATATGTAATCTCCCTAATCGGCCAATATCGGCTTTAGTGGGATTGTTGGGTTGAGACTTATCCTCATATTTGTAACCGTCTTTTCCTCTGATGCGTTGATCTCCGCCCGAACAAAATGCCCAACCGGCATCTTTTGGTGAAGGGCCATTACCAGTAAGTAAAACGACGCCAATATCACTAGATTGACGTGCGTGATCTAGTGCGATGTAGAGCTCGTCTACAGTTTTTGGCCTAAAAGCATTTCTAACCTCAGGACGGTTGATGGCAATTCTTACGGTACCTTGGTCTTTAGCACGGTGATATGTGATGTCTTTAAAATTAAAGCCCGAAATCTCATCCCATAGATCTGGATTAAATATTTCTGATACCATTTTGATTCTCCTTATTCATTGAGGATAATTTCAAGGAGAATATAGCAAATTATTTATTATAAGAATAGGTGATCTCTAATTCTTGAGGATTTCCTTGGTCATCTTCAATATTGGTAAGTCCCTTATAGTAGACCAAGCGCTTTTTTTCGTCATATTCAGCTTCAATGGGACCGATGATTTTGTTTAATAGCCAATTTGAGAGGTTTAATTTAAAGCGTTTATATTGTGGAGTAGAAGCAGTCGTTTCGACAATCTCGAAGGTAAAATAATCTAGTCTTGGAGCCACCAGAAATTTAATTTCTTTTGCCGTATTTAGTTGATTAAAATTACTTAAAAGATAATTATGAAATCCCTGGCCACCAACAACGGTTCCTTTTAAAGAAATACTTTTTTCTTTTAACTTTCCTTTGTTTTTTCTCTGCATTTTAATTTCTTGATTTTTTTCTACTTTAAAATATTCGAATACATCGAAACGAGAATCGCTAAATTCAGTCGTTGGAATAAAAGGATGACCTTCGACGGTACTTTTTATTTGTGCAAATTTTTCGCCATTGGGTTTAAGGTATTCAGTTACAACTTTGTTGGGATACTCATTATTTCCTAACCAAATTTGATGTTTTTCTAAATAAGCCGTTTCTCCTTTTTTATTAAAGGCTTTTCCTTGAAAGGTGTAACTAGGCTCTTGTGCCAGAGTGAGATTAACCAAAAATGAGAATGTTTGTAGTATGGCCATAACGAAGTCTCCTTAGACTTATCATAGCCATTAATCATCAAAAGGTGACTGAACTTACCTTAGACAAGTGAAGTCCATAATCTTTTTGGGTCTTTGGTGTCTACGCTCCAGGCAGAGGATTTCGCCTCAAGCTGAGTGTAAGCAAGGACATTTTTTATCGTATGCAGGATTTCATCACTAGACCAAAAATCGTCTTGAAATGAAGATTCCGCTTTTCGAGCTAATTCTGATGCTAAAGAAATAGTGAGCGCACTATGAGGGGGAATGAGGTAGCCTTGTGAAGAGAGAACGCCTTGGAGGCGCGACATGACTTCTTTACCTGAGACCGAATGCATGGTGGTGAGTACGCCAGCAGGTTTTGAAAACACTTTGGGACTAGCTTCTAAAAATGTTGATTCCTCTAGGAAACGTTGCAGGTATGATGACCAAGAATCCCAATACGTGCCAGAGAGAAGGTAAATCGCATCACACGAACTGATATGAGAGTCGATAGCTTTTTGATAGTCCAATGAGCTTAAATGATTCATACTTTTTAATTCTAAAATATTAAGGGAACAAAGCTCGTCTAAGTGATGTTCTATATTTTTAAAAAATGAAAAAGTATTTCCCAAATTTCCATTGAGGGCACCGTTGATAATTAGTAGTTTGGGTTTACTCATTAATATGTCCTTATTTGTGCTGTTACTTTTTGTCCCAATTCTTCAAACCATAAATTGAGATCATTATCTTCATCATAACTTAATTCTTTGGTGTTTGTGATAAGAATATGTTGACATAATTTTTCATCAAGCGAAAATTTTTCACGCAGCTTTGTACACCAAATATTTTCTACAAAAAGAAAAAAATCATTTTCGTTGTAGTTCGCTCGCATTAATCCCATTTTTAAAATACCTTTAGTGTACTTTAATAAATGGACACTATAAGCGTTCATGTCAGCAATGACATAATCTAGTTCTTGTTGAAAGATTTCATCTTGTTGATAACAATTCATCACTTCTGGAATTTCAAAAAGTGCGGTGAGAAATTGATAAAAGCCCATTTGTCCCAAATAGACTTTTTGATTTTGGTAAAAATTTACTGCATGTTCTAAATCGTGGATACAAAAACTCAAGGCATCTCTTTTAGAAAGTATGTATTTGGCGATTCTTTTTTCTTCGGTAATGAGAGTGACACATCGTTTAGATTGTAGTTGTAGGGTCAATAGTTCAAGAGGAGTGGGAATTGTATAATAAAGAACTAATGGCCATTTTGATGATAACCAATTCATCATGGCGGTATTCATTCGACGAGGCAGGCCTTTAAAGTTTAATTGAAATATTTCAACTAA
>JAKLJM010000441.1 GCA_023151145.1 Bacteriovoracaceae bacterium
TCATTTGTTTTAAATTAGACTTTATTTTAATCTCCTTGTAAAGGAATTCAATATGACATTTTATCAACGACTTACTGAAATTAGCATTGTTCATCAAAGTTTTTTATGTGTTGGCCTTGATACAGAAATAAATAAATTACCTGAATGTTTTAAAAAACGTCGAGAATCTATTTTTGAATTTAATAAAGCTATCATCGATGCAACGATTGATTTGGTGACATGTTATAAACCTCAAATCGCTTATTATGGTGCTCAGGGAGCCGAGCTAGAGTTAGAAAAAACCATCGAGTATATAAAAAGTAAAAACAGTGCTGTTCAGGTAATTCTTGATTCTAAAAGAGGTGATATTGATGCCACAGCAAAGCAATACGCACAGGAGTCTTTTGTTCGATTTCAAGCAGATGCTGTGACTGTTAATCCCTACATGGGATTTGACACCATTGAACCATTTGCTACTTATAAAGATAAAGGTATTTTTGTTTTATGTAAGACTTCAAATAAATCAAGTGTAGACTTTCAAAACCTATCATTTGATGGGGAATTTCTTTATCAGAAGGTCGCAAAAAAAGTGGCTTATGAATGGAATAAAAATCATAATTTAGGACTTGTTATTGGAGCAACTTTTCCTGATGAAATTCTCTCTCTAAGGAAGATCGATGATCAATTACCTTTTTTGGTGCCGGGTGTTGGATCACAAGGCGGAGACCTGGCTCAGGTTCTTGCAAAAGGATTATCGAGACATAAGCAAGGAGTCGTTATTAACTCATCAAGAGGAATTATTTATGCAAGTGCGGGGCAGGACTTTCAGCTAAAAGCGAGAGAAGCTGCCTTAGAATTGGTCGTGGAAATGCGAAAGCACTTTGATAGTTAGTAAGCTTCATTTAAAATGAAGTTATGCCCGTAAAAAATTGTAAGCACTTTAATGGGTACAAACCCTGTGGGAAAAACTATACTTGTGACAATTTGTGCCCTGAAAAAACAATTGTCAGTAAAACTATATTGATTATTCATCTTGGGGCCATGGGAAGCGTCGTCAGGAGTTCGGCACTTCTAAGAAAAATTAAAAGTGAAGATTCTTCTAGTTTTGTGATTTGGTTGACGAGTTCTTCAGTGAAGTCCATTCTAGAGGGGCACTCCGCTATAGACCGCCTTATCACTTTGGACTTTGAAGGTCTTTTAAAATTAAAAAATTATTTTTTTGATAGAGTTTTTGTTGTTGATAAAAGTCAAGAGGCTGTAGGTGTTTTAGGCTTTTTGAAGTATAACGAACTTTATGGTTTTGTTGCAAATCCCAAAAATGGAGCTATTTTACCAGCATCAAAAGAGTCAGAAGAGATTTGGGAGTTAGGAATAGATAACCATAAAAAGTTTTTTGTAAATAAAAAATCTGAGTTACAATTAATTTTTGAATCCTTTGGATTCACATATCAACGTGAAGATTATTGGATTGAATTGACCTCTTCAGAAATCAAATCTTCAAAATTAAGAAAAGAAGCCTGGCTGAAGATGAACCATAAAAAAATAATTTTGGGCATAAATACAGGTTGCAGTCATATTATTCCATACAAGAAGCTGACCGTTGAAAAACACTTAGACTTGATAAAGGAAATTTCTCAAAATTTTCCTTATCTTCAGATAGTTTTGTTAGGTGGTCGTGAAGATTTGGAAAGAAACAATGCAATAAAAAATAGTATTAAAGATGTGATTCAAAGTGACAACTTATCGGGGCTAAGAGACGGAATGATCAGTGTGAATGCATGTGATATTGTGATCTCTGGAGATTCTTTGGGGATGCACTTGGGCATTGCATTTAAAAAGTTTACCATAGCCTGGTTTGGACCAACCTGTGAGCAAGAGATAGATCTATTTGATTTAGGAGTTAAAATCAAAACAACCTTAGATTGTGCTCCTTGCTGGAAGAGGTCTTGTTCTCAGGAAAAAATGTGTTATGATCATGTCGAACTAGAACATTTTATTAAAGCCGT
>JAKLJM010000442.1 GCA_023151145.1 Bacteriovoracaceae bacterium
ATAATTTCCCTATCGACTGATTTAAAATAGTTGTCAAAATCATTTTTAACAATTGTGTTTATGTTTTGAGTTTGTTTTTTGTAGATATTCAGAGTGTATTCGTACTTATTATGCATGTGTAAAGCGACAACAATTCCAAAAACAAAAAGAGATGTTAAAAACACCCAGTTGTAACGGCGATATTCTTTTTTAGTTAATAAGGAATAAATATCTAACAAATTTTTCATAGTTCTTTCATCGGACTTAAGTCACCACTATTAAAGTAAGACTAACTAAATTTTCCTTTAAAAAAACTCTTTGATTCAGATAAGTTCGATAGATTACCCACTAACAACCTAGTAGATCCATAAAAAGAACATGATGAAATATCGCAAGAACATCTCCTAGCAAGAAACTAAGATTAATTCTAAAATTGATCATTATTTTTAGATAGTTAGGGAAAAAATGGAGTGGGTGAAAAAGTGGTCGGAGAGATAGGATTTGAACCTACGACCCTCTGCTCCCAAAGCAGATGCGCTACCAAACTGCGCTACTCTCCGTTGAATTGTCCTGATGAGGATCTTTTATAATGAATTCAAAGCTTTTTGGCAACATTTTTTACAAGTCTAAAGCTTTGATTTCAAAAAAGTCTCTGCATATTTTGAAGCTATGGCACGATGTGAGTGTGCATTTTTCCATTCTTTAAGTTCTGAAACAGCTCTTCCCTCTTCTTGTTTAGCTTCAGGGATAAAAACTGGATCATAACCAAAATCGTCTCCTAATTCACTATAGTTCCAAGCAATGACTCCGTGAAATCTACCTTCAAAGAAATAAATTTCTTCTGGAGAAAAATAAAAACATAGCACACAAGTAAAGTATGCCTTTCTTTCATGCTGTGCTTTAAACAATTCTAGTTTTTTTAATAATAATTCGGCCCTTTTTCTATCATTTAGACCAGGTCCACCAAATCGTGCACTTTGCACTCCTAATTCATCAGGGAGGGCCTCGACCGTTAACCCAGAATCATCAGAAAGGATTGGTTTTTTGAATTCACGATAATAGGCCTCTGCCTTTAAGAGAGCATTGGCCACATAAGTTTCGCCAGTTTCTTCGACTTCAATTTTTTTATCTGGTGAAGAAATTCGAATGACTTCTTGATCAAAGAGCACTGCAAATTCATCTCGTTTATGCGAATTTCCAGTGGCCAAAATAAATTCAAAAACTGGTTTCATTATAATAATGCCTTATCTTGTGCTTCAAAGACTTCTGCTAAACACGTTTTTGCACAATCAAGTAAGCCTTGAAGATGTTCGGCACTAAATGGTTCACCTTCGGCCGTTCCTTGAACTTCGACGAATTTTCCAGACTTGGTCATAACTACGTTCATATCAGTTTCACAGCTTGAATCCTCTTCGTAATTTAAGTCTGCAATAATTTTCTGTTCTTTATTTATTCCTACACTAATAGCCGCTAATTGTTCCTTGATGGGAGACTCTTTAATAAGCCCATCTTTCATTAGTGATCTTACTGCAAGCTCGAGAGCCACATAAGCCCCAGAGATAGAAGTTGTTCTCGTTCCACCATCTGCAACAATAACATCACAGTCGACTTGAATCGTTCTTTCACCTAATTTTTTTAAATCAATAATCGCACGTAAACTTCTACCTATTAATCGCTGGATCTCTTGCGTTCTGCCGCTCGCGCCATTTCTTTCTCTCTTAATTCTTTGATGAGTTGATGATGGCAACATAGAGTATTCAGCAGTGATCCAACCTTGCGCTTTACCTTTTAAAAATGGAGGAACAGATTCTTCCACTGTTACGGCTACATAAACCTTTGTATTCCCACATTCTACAATCACTGATCCTTTTGCGTACGGGTTAGGATTAATAGTATATTTTATAGGGCGAGGGTTGGTTCGAGCAATTAAAGACATATGAAGAGTCCTGTGTTAAGTAAGATTGATAAAACGATTATAGAATTTTAACTAATGAAAGAGTGTTC
>JAKLJM010000443.1 GCA_023151145.1 Bacteriovoracaceae bacterium
GGTCTACAAGAAATGCTCGTTTACTTCGACCCTTGGATGGCCGGGGTAGTTTTACCAGGAATTATTGTCGTGGGATTAATGGCGATTCCTTATATTGATACCAACCCAAAAGGTAATGGCTATTACACTTTCTCAGAAAGAAAAATGGCAATCTCATTATTCTTATATGGTTGGTTAGTACTTTGGCTCTTCCTCATTATTATCGGGGTATTCATGCGAGGTCCGAACTGGACATTCTATGGTCCGTTTGAATATTGGGATTTCCATAAAGTAGTAGCGGATTTTAACGTTAACTTATCTGAAATCATTTGGATTAAAATGCTTAATACAGGATTACCTAAAAATCTTATCGTAAGAGAGATCTTTGGTATCATCCTAAGCTTAGCCTATATTGGATACCTTCCACTTTATATCGCTAAAGCAACTCAAGTTGGTAGAAAATTCTATGCCGAACTTGGAGCAATTAGATATTACATCTTAGTTTTCTTATTTTTATCAATGATGAGCTTACCTATAAAGATGGTTCTTCGTTGGTTATTTAGCTTAAAGTACATCGTGGCGTTACCAGAGTGGGAACTAAACCTCTAGTCCAAGTTGAAACTTAAAAGACTTTAAAAAATATAAAGCATAAAGGAAAAGATAATGAGCGAGAACGATAACAACAAAGAACCAGGTATGGCTTTTAGTATGCCTAAACTGCATAAGATCATGGCGGTCTGTTCAGTTGTGTTTTTTATTAGTGTGCTTTGGGTTTTCTTAGATGACTACATTAGACCTTGGAAAGCCATTCAAGTTGAAGCAATTAAAATTCAACGTCGTCATGTTGAAGAAGCCATCAATGCTGCTCAAAAAGAAATTGATGCGCCAAAACTTGCTCAATTAGAAGCTGATCTAAAAAAAGGCCAAGAGATTGTAGCAACAAGAAAAGAAGAAATCGCAAAAGTTGAGAAAGAAGTAAAAAGTGTTCGTAATGAGCTTAAAGAATTAACCATTATTATGGGGGTTCTAAATGCGAAAGTTACGGAAATGAACTTTAAGTATGAGTCAGCAGAGTCGCACGGTTATAAGAAAAAAGCTGATGAGAATAAAGAAAAATTGCATGCATTAAAAGCTCAATTCGCTGAAAGCAAAAATAAAGACAAAGCTTTTCAAGCACAAGAAAAAGAGCTGTTAACTAAATTGAGTGAATTAAATGCTGAAGTTCTAACAACTGAAAAAAACATTAAAGATATCACAACTAAGTTAAATCTTTTACAGCAAGCAAAAGAGCAAACGAAGTTTGGACCAATTTTCGCTATTAGAAACTTACCATTCTTAGACTTTTTAGATCCAACAATCAAAATTCGCCAGATCGTTGTAAACAACGTAACTGACGATAGATACTTCAAGCACGTTCCTAAAGTTGATCGTTGTATTACTTGTCACACATTTATTGATCAACCTGGATTTGAAAAAGAAGTAAACCCATTTAAAACTCACCCAAAATTAGATTTAATGGTTGGCATTGAATCAAAACACCCGATGAAACAAATTGGATGTACTTCATGTCACGGCGGTGAAGGGCATAGAGTTAATGACTTCAATTCTGCCGCACACATGCCTCAAAATGAAAAACAACAAGCGGAATGGGTTGCTAAGTATAAGTGGCATGAACCACATAAAGTTCCAGAGCAAATGTTACGTTTAAATCAAACTGAAGCATCATGTGTGAAGTGTCACCAAGGTGTTGATTTGATCAAAGGTGCGACTGTTCTTAATGAAGGACGCCAGAAAATTGAAAAATACGGATGTTATGCTTGTCATAAAATCGCAGGTTGGGAACATAAGAGAAAACCTGGTCCATCTTTATTAAAAATTGCTGGAAAAGTTGATAAAGAATGGTTCAAAGCATGGGTTTGGGCTCCAAAATCAATTAACCCAAATACAAAAATGCCATCATTTTTCATGCAATCTAATAACTCTAAGAAGGAATTCGTAGAGAA
>JAKLJM010000444.1 GCA_023151145.1 Bacteriovoracaceae bacterium
TAACAGTTGATGCCACACTTTGCTGTAAACAAAGTATTGTGCATAAATAAAAAAACTGTCTAAATTTCATTCCATTTCCAATGTTGGTGTCTAAACGCTTCACATTGCCTAACGGATAATCTTAATTGATTCTTAACTATAATTTAACTAAAGTTTCCTCAATTAAAGCTCAAGCATTAAGGTTTAATGAAGTTATTCCCATTCAATCGTCCCTGGGGGCTTACTTGTAATATCATAAACGACTCGAGTCACTCCCTTTACTTCATTTGTAATACGTCTAGAAACCAAGTCTAAAAATTCATAGGGCATTCTAGTCCATTCCGCAGTCATTCCATCACTAGAATTCACCATTCTCACCACCAAAGCATTCTCATAAGCACGCTCATCGCCTTTTACTCCGACCGTTTTAACAGGTAAAAAAACAGTAAAGGCTTGCCACGTGGCCTGATAGTAATTTTGATTCTTTAGTTCTTCATACAAAATTTGATCGCTATGCTGAACGATTCTAATTGCATCGGTATTAATTTCACCAAGAATTCTTACACCAAGACCAGGGCCGGGAAAAGGATGGCGATATACCCAATCATGATGTAGTCCTAAATGTAGTCCCATGGCACGCACTTCATCTTTAAAGAGATTTCTAAGCGGCTCTAACAATTTTAATTTCATTCGCTCAGGAAGTCCTCCCACGTTATGGTGGGACTTAATCGTTACCGATTTACCACCTTTAAGATGAGGAGAAATAGACTCAATCACGTCCGGATACAAAGTTCCTTGTAATAAATGGGTAAATTTAATTCCATGACGGCTTTCATATTCATGCACTTTTGATTCAAAGACTTCGATAAATTTTTTACCAATCATTTTTCGTTTAGCTTCAGGCTCTTGTAATCCTTTAAGGGCATCTAAAAAAATATGTTTGGCATCAATGATTTCAATTTTTAAATAAGTATTCTTTTTTAATAATTCAATATGCTGATAGTCTTGTAATCGCAACAATCCATTATCAACAAAAAAACAATGCATTTTTTCGTTAGTAATTTTACTGGCCAATGTGGCCGCTACTAATGAGTCAACTCCACCAGAAAAAGCACATAAAACATTAGGCTCTTTCTCTGCCCCAAGTGTTTTACGGACGATATCTAAACTTTCATTCAACATTTCTTTGGAAGACCAATCTTTTTTTAACTCAGCAACTTTTTCATAGAAATAGCTCAGGAGATTTTTTCCGAAATGAGAATGTTCAACTTCTGGATGAAATTGAAAACCTAAAAGAGGACGCTCTTTGTGGATCATCCCTGCAAGTAATTGATTGTGACTAATTAAAAGCGGGCGAAAACTTTTTGGTAGAACTTTGACATGATCTGAATGACTCATCCAAACTGAAAATTTGGCGGGAACTCCTGAAATTTCTTCCCCTGGTGAAAAAGCCACATCAGCATTTCCGTACTCCCCAATTAACCCTTTTTCAACAACGCCTCCGAAATATTTCCCCAACAACTGCATGCCATAACAAATTCCTAAAACTGGAAGCTCAATTTGATCAAAGATAAAACTATAATCGGTTTGATCTTCAAAGACTGACTGCGGCCCACCAGAGAGTACGAGGCATTTAGGGGTCTCTCCCTTCATGAAAGCTTCTCGACAATCATCTAAGGTCATTAATTCTGCACTATGGCCCAATTCGCGTGATTTTCGAATAATTAATTGGGTATACTGTGAACCAAAATCCACAACCCAAATTTGTTTTTTCATTTTCATTTCTTAACTCATTCTATAATTAGGGGCTTCTTTTGTAATGATAACATCATGCGGATGTCCTTCTTTATATGAAGCATGGGAAATAACAATAAATTCTGCTTTTTCATATAATGAGCTTAAATCTTTTGCTCCCACATAACCCATACCAGAACGAAGTCCACCAACTAACTGATACACATTACTTGATAAGGGACCACGATAGGGAACTTGTCCTTC
>JAKLJM010000445.1 GCA_023151145.1 Bacteriovoracaceae bacterium
TTAACAACCTTCTCGCTTCATCATTGGAATACCAAAAATAGATATCTCCGCTTTTCTTTAAAACACCAGGGAAATGAGTTTCCGCTTTTATTTTTATTGCTGAGACTTCTTTATCCATCACTTCAATTGTTTCGGTGCCTGCCACATCTACCTTTAACAACCAAACTTTTCCGCGTGTGATCACCGGAAATTCATATTTGTCCCCTTTTTTCAAAGGCAGTCCGCGGACAAATTGTAAGGCAGAGAATGAATCCTGTGCATACTTAGGAACATAGACATTTAATTTTTCGTTTTTATTTGAATCTTTTTTTACACGTTTATAAAAAGTAAATGTTCTTAATTTTTGGAAATCAAATAACTGAAGATCGTCTACGTCTTGTTTTTTCTCTCTTTGAATTAATGAATATTTAATAGGAAGAAAAGTGTCTTTTTCTACAAATGTATTAAGTTGATCATCTAACCAATAAAAGTAGCTATACGAATCACTTGATTTAAATCTGGCATTATAGTTAAACGCTATTTTATCATTGATATTCACTACGTTTTTAGAAGTTATTGTAATATATCCCGCCGTTACTCCTAAATAAGTAACCGCCATGATGGTCTGCTCACCTTTGAAAAAGAAAGGGTTAAATTTACTCCAAATATCTTTCGATTTTTTATCGTACTGAATATATTCTTTCGGGTAATCTGCTGGATATTCTCCAGCCATTTGTAAGACTTTTTCTTCAGGCTTAAGAACAACTGGTTCAGTTTTTTTAACTTCTATGTTCGCATTTGTCGTTGCTTTTTTAGTATCAACAACCGTTTTTTTCTCTTTGCCACTTTTACTAGGGACAGCCGCTGTCGGAACAGAGGAAGTCACCCCCGTTACAATTTCTTTTTCTTGAAACGCAGTTGAATCAACATCATTTTTTGAAACATCAAAGGATTGAATGAGGTCTCGCTTTTCCTCACCTTTTAATATCTCTCTTTTCTCTTCTTCGAAGTTTGAAGCACAACTTACAAGAGCGAAACATGAAATAATGAATATCCATTTTGAAATCTTCATACAAACCCTATTTTTATTACATTAACTTATCTAAAAGTTGATGCATTTCATTTTCACCTTTTATAAATTCCACACGAATATCTAAGTAGTAAAAGATGGGATCATCCACAATTTGTTTAATTCTTACGATGTCTTTTTCTGTTGTTAGAATAATCGCATCTTCATTCTTCGCAAAATCGATGAATCCTTTCAACTCTTCGATTTTAAAATAATGATGATCTGGAAAACTTTCAGTAATTAAAATATTTGCTCCCAACTCTTCAACCATCTGAAAAAATGATTTAGGGCTTGCAATTCCTGCTAAACAAACAACTTTTTTTCCCTTCAAGTCGCTTAAATTCATTTTTACTGAGTAAGTTGAATCACTCAACCCAATAGGTGCATAACGAATTTCTGCGACAGGAGTACGGTAAGGAATATGCGGCTTTAAGATTTTTCTAAGCTCATTTTTTTTCTTCTCATCTACTAAATCGGCCTTTCCTAAAATGATAATGTCTGCATCTTTTAAGGCTGAAAACCCTTCGCGCATTAACCCAAGGGGTGCGACTTGATAGATATCTAGTGGCTGAGTAAGATCAAATAAGACGACATTTAAATTTCTTTTTATCTGAATATGTTGATGACCATCATCCAGTAAAACAACATCTGGCTTCTCCTCTGGAAAATAAAAAGCTAAATTTTGAGCTCTTCTTTTTCCAACAACCACAGAAGCATTTTTTAATTTTCGGGCATACAACAAGGCTTCATCCCCAAACTGAACTGGATCTGGAGCCATTTTGGAATTTGATTTTATTAATCCATGTTTATTTTCTAATTGCCCTTTATAACCACGCATTAGAATTAAAGCACTTTTCTTCTTTTTGGCCGCATACTCTGCAATCCAAAGAGTGACTGGTGTTTTTCCAGTTCCTCCAAATGTTAAGTTG
>JAKLJM010000012.1 GCA_023151145.1 Bacteriovoracaceae bacterium
AGATCTTTTACCCCTTGAGCTTCTGGGTTATAACGACGGATATCGTATTGTAAAATTTCATCGGGAATTGTCGTTGTCCCTTCTTGAGCGAGTGCCAACTTAGGAATGAGCGACATGAATAGACTTAAAACAAAAACTAAAACTAGGGATTTCATTGTATTTCCTTGAGATAATAATCCAGTTCTAGTTTACACTACCTAGATTTTTGTCCAAGTCTGTGAATGAAAAAGAGAAAAAATTGCTGATTATTTTAATGATTAACCAAGTAAATTAATCATCTTTTCCCATTCGGGAATTGTTTGAATTCTTAAGTATTTAGGTTTTTTAACCGTCACTTTTCCTGCGGCTCCCTTTACTCCTCTTAATTCCTTAACTGTCGCAAAAATAATATCTGCTTCAGATCCAGGGTATTTACTGTGATGGGCCAGTAAACTTCCTATAAGTTTTAGATCAACCTCACTCAACTGATCAAATCTATCAGTTTTAGCGATAGCGTGTGAGCCTTGAATCTGGTCAATATGAAACCAATAATGATCTTTATTGGCATTTTTTCGCAACTCATCGTTGGACTGAGCATTCAAGGAAACACTGACTCGAATTTTTGAAGGAAGCTCATAAGTTACTATTGAAAAATCACTAGCAGTTATTTTTGTTTTTTGCTTTTTAGAGTTATCCCAAACAACTTGAACGACTGGAAGCTTTATTCTTCCAACTTCTTCTTCGTTTTCTTTTTCGCTAACTACCTTTGATAACTCGAACAATCTTTTCTGTAAAATCTCCACGGCTTTATCAAGGGATTTTATTTTTGTGAAAACAAGATCTCTTTTTTTATAATAACTATCTTCTTCTTTAAATTTTACCTTTACACCACACAGGTCAAAGCTTTGACCATTAAGAACAACTTGTTCATTTAACAACTGGTCTTTGATCATTATTCTTTTTTCAAAGCGCTTAATATCTTTTTGAATATTTTCTTTTTTTCTCTGATTAAACTTTTTCTTTTTTTGTGGTGATTGAACATTGGCATGACCGACTAAACAAGATTTTAAATATGCTTTCATGTCAAAGCCAAGATATTCAAATTGTTCTGTCGAAGCATGATCTGTAGGATCTATTTGATGAGTGAAATCCTTAAATATTTCATCTAATGAATTTAGCGTATTTGCACGAGATTCACCTGACCATGATCTAAATATAGCGAACCCCTCGTCCAGGTTAGTTTGCCATGAAAAGTAGAGCTCGCGATCAAGCCACATGAGATCAAAATAGGAGAGATGGCCCATCGATAAAATGGGTATTCTTATCCTTCTTTTTTGAGGATCAACCACAATTTTCCCCATTTTTTTTCCAATGAGGTTTTTTCGAATAAAATCGAGAAATTTATCCTGTTGCCTTAAAAGTGAAGGGATATTTTTCAATGAAAACTCAATTCCCTCATAACGCTGCCCTCTCCCAATAAGTAAATTGACAGTCTTTCCTGGAAATCTCACACTTATTCCTAAATAATGAGGACTTGTATAAGCTTTTTGGATAGGCGCAAATTCAATTTTTTCAAATTGTTTGTTATATTGATCTGATATTTTTTTAAGCATGGACAGGGTCTGCATCATGAATTTAAGCCTTTTGCACAATAACCAACAAGATCTCGATCTCTTAGATTGGAATCTTATCATAAGCGATTTATCTTCGCACGCAAGCCTCGAAAAAACGCGACATGACCTCTTTATTCCCCCTCGCTCAATGAGCATTGACGAAATTGAACTACAGTTGCTAGATCTTGATCGTTACATGGTCCAACATGATGAGTATGCGGCAATTTTTCAAGATTCTGTCCTTCATATTCCAAGTCACACAAATGGATTTCAAAACATTAAAGATATCTATAAAGGCAAATTTTTTGATTGCTCTGAACTAAATTCAATCGCACTATTTATCGAATGCTATAATAATGCCTTTAAGCATTTTCCAGATTTTCATTTTGCAGAAGATTTAAAAATCGGTCCCGATATTTATCAAAAACTTCGTCGTCATTTTTTGAGTCCTCTACGTGAATTTGTTGATAGATCAGGACAGCCTCATTATGATCGGCATCCTCAACTTAAAAAACTTTATGCTGAGATCATTGAGATTGAAAATGATTTAAGAATATCTATTCAAAAAATTGCAAAAACAGATGAGTTTTCTTCTCGACTGCAATTAGATCAATTTGACATTATTAATGATCGATATGTTCTGGCCATAAGAAGTGATTCGTTTAATTCGGATCTTGGCCCAATTGTCGCTAGATCGAATTCAGGGATGACTCTTTTTGTTGAGCCCTATGAAATTCGTATCAAATCAAATAAACGAATTCACTTATTGGCAGAAATTGAAAGTATCATTTTAAAATTAACCATTGGTTTGAGTGAATTGCTTCACCCCCATGCAAACGAAATTTCTCGAATTGCTGATTTTGTTTCAAAATTTGATTTAATTAATTGTAAAGCAAACTATAGTTTAGCCAAAGGACTTCAACGTCCACAGTTGTCAGATAAGAAAGAGATAGATCTCACGCAAATTTTCCATCCACTTGTTTCTAACCCTATAAAAAATAATTTTATCTTAAATCAAAAACATAAAGGAATGATTATTTCCGGGCCAAACACCGGTGGAAAAACGGTTGTTTTAAAGACTGTGGCCATTTGTAACTTGTTTTTGCATATGGGTCTATATGTTCCTGCCTCTAATGCTCGTATGTATCCTTTTGATCACTTATACTATTTTTCTCATGATCATCAAAACCTACAAGCTGGGCTAAGTTCTTTTGCTTCTGAAGCAAAATACTACTTAGATCTCTTGCACTCTCTGGGTGATAATAATTTAATTTTAATTGATGAAATTTTTAATTCGACTTCATCAGAAGAAGCTTCTGCACTTGCCATCGCCTTTCTTGACGAGCTTCATAAAATCAGCCAATCAAAAATTGTACTCTCCACCCATCATCAAGTTTTAAAAACTTTTATGCATGCACGTACAGACTATATTTCTAGCCATGTGGGTTTTGATTTTGAAACCAATATGCCGACTTATAAACTCATTATTGGTGAGCCGGGAAGTTCACTGGCTTTTAAAATATTTGATAATCTTCAGAAGAAATTTTCTTATACCAGCAATATTTCAGATCATGCTAAAAATTTACTTGATGCTAAACAAGTCACTTACGAGTCATTACTTTTAGATCTTGATCAGAAAAAAAATGAACTTGAAAAAATCTTGCAACAAAATATCACCCTCAATAAAGAACTGAAAAATCAAAAAAGGGCGATGGAAGGCGTCTTACATCTTGAAAAAGAAAAACTTGTTAGTGAATTCCAACGGAAGCTCAAAACGACACTTAACTCTGCACAAGAATTATTTGAAGAAATCAGACATGAAAAAATCACTTCCCAAAAACAACTTGAAAATAGGGCCCATCTTTTAAAGACTCAAATTCAATCTAGCCCTAAGCCCCAGCTAAAACCCACTGATGACCAAATCGAAAAATATTCTCATTTTAAAGAAATTGATTTTGAGGATATTCAAATTGATCAAACTCTCTTTGCTCTAAATATTGGTAAAAATGTAAAAGTGGCGCAAGTTAATCCTAAGAAAAAAGAAGTGCAGGTTAAACACGGCTCACTCTTAGTTTGGCTTCCGTGGGTAAACCTTCGCCTGCCATCTGGAGCACAGCCCGTAAAAAAGGCGCCAATCATCAACATTCAACGCGAAGTTTTAGGAAAAATTGAAATTGATTGTCGTGGAATGCGTTTAGATGAATTTCAAAAAATTTGCGATAAAGCTATTCAAGATCTTTATGATGGCCAGGTTCCATTTGTAACGTTAGTTCATGGCCATGGCACAGGTGTCTTAAAAAATTGGTTGAGAGAACATCTTAGACGTGAGCATCCTCAATTAAAATGGGAAAACATTGAAGGCAATGATGGCTGTACGAAAATTAGCTCATAGTTTTCTATAGTGCCGTACCGATGCGATTCCAATTCAAACTAAACTGTGAATCTATACTTGGAAAACTCATGGAAAACCAAACAACCATCGCTCTTCCTTTAATTTGAGAGAAATCTACAAATCCCCAAGATCTTGAGTCATAGGAAAAATCACGATTGTCGCCCATTACAAAATATTTTCCAGCGGGAATGGTGATTTTTTTATAATCTTGATTATAAAAATTATCTTTATCAATTTGGTGAATAAAAACTTTATCATCGAGTGAATTCTCATAGAGTTGAAAGTTGTATCCTTGAAATTTTTTCTCATAGCTTTTAAGCAAGTCTAGATTCTCAATTGCAAGGTGTTTCATTTCTTTATTATTTAAATAGACTCTTTTGTTTTTTATTTCGATGACGTCCCCTGGAATTCCAATGACTCGTTTTATATAATTGATGTTTGGATCAACTGGATATTTGAAAACGATGATTTCCCCTCGACGTGGGAGATCTGACTTATACAAATAAAGGGGAGTAAAGCTCGTCGGTTTATCGGTAAATGGGAACTGTATAGTTAAGTCGGTGAACGGAAATTTGCCTCCATAGGCGAATTTATTAACTAAGATAAAATCGCCATTAACGAGTGTGGGCATCATTGAACCCGTCGGAATGCGATAAGGTTCGATGACACAAGATCGGATTATTAACAAAACTAAAACAAAACCAATAATCCACTTGATATCTTTCTTTAATTGTAAAAAATATTTTTGGATCTTTTCAACATCTGCATCTAAAGATGTGTTCTCGTTATTCATTCATTACAACTTTTTTGATCGCTCTTTTTTACTTTTACGAGTCACCAGTTGCTTTGATGTTTTTTTTTTATTTTTTGCTTTTGAGGCTATGTAACGACTGCCCTTTTTTGCCTTTGCAAATTTTCTAGATGAACGATAGACCTTTTCAGGTGCTGCCAAAGTTATTGGAATCGTTTTTATATTTCTAAAATAATATTCAATAACATTCTTAGCTAAGAAAGATGATTTTACATGCCACCTTTTCACGTTAACGTTCATCACGCTTACTGAAATACCCTTGCCTTTCGTATGATCTTTTGGCATCGCATAGGCGGTAAACCAGTCACGTTTCCCAAATGGTTTTCCACCCGTGATACTTCCGGTCTTACCACCAATTTCAAGTACATCTTTAAAACCACGATTCATTTTGCGGAATTGTTTTCTAGCAGTCCCTTCAACGATCGTTGCCGTCATCATACTGCGCATCTCTTCAGCAACCTTAGGAGTCATCACGCGTTTTTCAACTCGAGAAATATCCCATAGGTTTTCAGAAGAATTTGGTGTTTTTATTTCAGTAATAAGTTTTGGATTTTTTAGCACACCATCGTTGGCGACAATCGATGACATTAAAGCTGCATGAACAGGGTTAATTACCGTTGTCGTATTAAATCCTGAAGCCATTTCTGCAAATTCGTAATCGTCGCTGGTGGTTCGAATTTTTGATTCTGTTGATACTTCGCTAAGAAGTGGCTGATTAAATCCCCATTCTTCCGCTGTCTTTACTAAGTCATTTGGAGATGAGTGCTGAATGGCCGCTTTTCCAAAAATGACATTATTAGACTTTGCAAACGCTGTTTCAAAAGACTGCAGTCTTCCTGGTCCTCTTCTTCCATCAGTGATTTGGTATTTGAATAAGGTCGTACTGCGCCCTTTAAATTCAAAGCCAGTTTCTTTATTAACATTTCCCTTACCAACTAAATCTGCGGCTGTGATAATTTTAATTAAACTTGCAGATGGGTGAGTAGCTTCTAAAACTAACGATTGATCAAACTTCTGTTCTCTACCGATATAACCTTGAGCCGCAAGAATATTGCCTGTCTCATTGTCGATAACAACGATCGTTGAAAAATCTGTTTTATATTGCTTCAATTGATTGCGAACAAAATTATTTAATTGATCATTAAACGCGTACTCAACTAAGTGCGGTTTATTCCCAACAGTAATCTGTTTTGGCCAATCATTTGGCTTTAATAAAACCTGATTGAGGTGGGGTTTAAATTTTTGATTATCTTTCTGAACAACAGCTAGGTCTTCAGGACCCGATTCTTTGCTATTATCACCAAAGGCGATATTGTACCAAAGAAGACCCATTCCTAGGATTGAACATGCGAGATAAAACTTTCTGTTTTTCTTCTTTTTAAGTTCCATGCCATATATTATGGCCTAAAACCCTTTCCAATGACAAAGAATTCTTTACTAACTGTGCGAGTAGATTTCGGTTTTAGATAATGATACTCATTAAACATCTTTTTTTGATCTTTTAAGAACATTTGGGCCTGATGAGAATCGAATACTTTCACGACCATATTCCCATTAGGTTTAAGAAATTTTGGCAATAAAGAAAAGACCATCTCTACTAAAAGTAGTGAACGATCTTGGTCCACTGTTTTAATACCTGTGGTATTTGGTGCCATATCCGATAGAACCACATCAAATTGCTCGGATACTCCCAACTCTTCCATGGTTTCAATTGTAAGTACGTCTTTTTGAAAAACACGAACATTTTTAATCGGTAAAAGTGCTTTATTGATATCTCGAATGTCACAACCAATGACTAAACCTTGGTCGCCAATTTTTTTTGAAGTGTACTGAATCCAAGAACCAGGGTGGTAACCCAAATCAATAACAAAATCGTCTTTTTTTATAATTTTATATTTTTGATCTACTTCTTCCAATTTATAAATACTACGAGCTAAAAAATTTTCTTTTTTAGCTTTATGGAAATAATAATCTTTTACTTTAAAAGTCATTTTTAATTCATCTCTATTTTGAAGAAAGGATCAAAACCACTCTTGGGTTTTCATCTGAGGCATCTGAAATCGCTGCAAAAAATCCTTCAATATATTTTTTGCCAAGTTTTCTTTGTAAAGCGTAAGGGTTGATGATTTTAATAACCGTGCTTTCTTTTTCTGAAACTAAAACATCATAAAGAGCATCGAGATTGTTTCCGTAGTATGTTGGGAAGCTAAGGTCTTTGGCCAATTTTGCATGTAATTCTTTTTTATCTGTAATCTTGTGCCCATCAATAACTGATATGCCTGCAGCACTGATCAAGCTAGGAAACAAAACAAACACAGCAGTAAGAATTGCAATAGCAATTTTTCTCATAAAACCCTCATCATTTTTAGTAGGAGGGTTTTCACTCTTTTTAGGATTATTGTCAATGAAGCATTTTAAATTATGTAGATTTTACCAAGTGGGGAAGTAGGTCTGATTCATGAAAAGGACTCACCCACAACAAAGGTGCTTCATAACGAAGTTTATCGAGAGATTTTACTTCGACACCAGCTTCAAAGAACTTATATCCTCTTTGTGATAAAAGTACCGTCCCCGCAGCAATATCCCAAATTGATTTATCTCTAAAACTAACGACAAAATCACAGGAGCCCATTGCTAATAAGGCCAATTTAAAAGCGATACTGCCGCGAGGAGCGAGTATGAGATGAGGGTTTTTCTTCATCAATTCACTATGAAGTCCCAAATGCCATTCCGAGCGTGAAATAAGGCCTAATGGCTCTTGTTTTGACTTTGATAACAGCGGTAATACAATATCCGTCGAGCTAAATTCTACTCCACTAAAGGGATTATAAATCCATCCATGATTTAATGGATCGAATAAGTTAGCTGAGTTCATATAGGCGAGAGACACCACACACTCATCACGTCCCTTCACTAATTCTCGTGTTCCATCAATGGGATCTAGTACACAGGCCGGGAAATGAAGCTCATCATGTTCTTCTTCCGAATAAAAGGTCCATTTTTCTTCAGAATACTTCTCTATCAATTGGTTTTTTATAAGTTCAGAAATGCTGAGATCAAAATCCGTCACGATGGTCTGATCGTTTTTAAGGTTCACTTGGAGTGATTGAGAAGAATCCTTACCAAAATAAAGTCCTAACTTATGACGCGCGAGGTTTTTTATTGTATCATTAATATCTAGCTTCAAAGACACACCGCCTATATGAAAATTTCTTACAAATTTTTATTTTTTATTCTTGACTCGTCCACTTTATCCACAAAAAAGCCAAAGTTATCAACACTAACATTAATTTTACCTTAATTGACTATATTTCTCGATCTCCGAATTTGACGAGAAATATCTATAACTTAGACCGCATATCCACATACCAATTGCGTCAATGATAGAAAAAGTTAAAAAATTATCTTTTCAAAGTCCAGTTATCCACAAAGTGTCAATTTATTGGCAGATAAATGCCCGATTTATTCACATTGTTCTCATCAAAATTTTAGAGGGTAAGAAGCCTCATTCATCTTAAGAATAGATGATCTGCCAAAGTGCTTTAGTCAACTATTTTTCACAGCTCAAAAAGGCGAGAGTGAAAAACTACTAAGGAGTAATTCCTAGTGAGCGTCTGTAGATAAGACCTCAACCAAGCCCTCAGTTCCGACTGATACAGCGAGAATTTCGCCTTCTGTATCAGAGGTCGTCATGAGGTTAGTCACTAACCTCATGCCACCAGTTTGCGGGTCAACGTAGATGAAAGGTGCCTGTGCTAGTTCCGAACGATTCAATTGCAAATCACGCAGAAAGCTGTCGTAAATCCCTTTAGTCAAGCCAGAGCTAAACATATGGCACTCCAAGTGAAACAACATCCATTGTCGTCTCACTTAAAAGTCTAACATAGTTTTAAAAAATAAGATGAGCTGTAACTAATTGTTAAATATTTTAAGAAAAATTTTCACACGTCCCTCAAAATGGGAATCGAGTAGGCAGATAAGGATATAGATTAAGAAGATCATGTTTCGCTTAGAACGTAAGCGAGAGATGCTTTGAAATAATACCTCAATAGGGATTAGACTTAAAAAGGCCATAATCCAAAGCAGAGAAAACCCTTTAAGAATATGAGCGTCTACAACCAAGGAATAGAAAATCATGATCAAAAAAGAGGACCAAAAGATCGCCAGATAGTCTCTTTCAAAATTTGTTTCCTTGAAGATACTCCATCTATTATAAAAATAAATAAGCACCATAAAAATCAGACCAAAAAAGGAAAGAGAATAAAAAGCTTTTCTGTTAATTTCAAAAAGCATTGAAGTTAAAAGATCATTTCCTGAAAATAGCCCCGAAAAAAATGGTTCTAGGTGATTTAAAAAGACCACTAAAGACAAAAAGAATCCAAAGGAGGCATATCGTAAAAATTGATTTCTAAACCAAAAGGTGCGGTCACTCAAATAAACAAAATACATGAGGACTAACTGAATCCACAACAAGGGCGCGTAAGATTGGTTAATCACCGTTCCCCAATATCCCACTAAACCTAAAAACAATCCTGCTCGATAAGTCGAACTTCTACTTACCCACAACATTGTCCACACCCACAACAATGAATATGTTGTCAGTAAACCAAACTCAATATTATGAACAAATATTTTAGTAAACGACCAAGTCGACACTAGAGAAAAAACTCCCAACAATGAGAGTCTTCGAGAAACGAAGTATCTTAAAAAGGCATAAAACAATAAAAGAAAAAGTCCTAAGTTGACTACATAGAAATGTAAACTCCAGGCTGCACGATTTAAAACAGGATAACTTTTAAATGGATAATAATTCACCAATAAAAAATTCCAAAAAGGCGTTGCAACTTTTTCTAAGGGATCATAAAAAAGTTTCATGGCCTCGTTACCCATCAATGGAGGGTAATCTGGCAACGAAACGACAAACATAATTAAAATAAACGCGACTAAAGTTTTTTCAAAGCCATCAAGAAATTTAAATTCTCCAAAATTTGAAGACACAGACTCTTGAATGATTTTCCCACGAGTCGGCCACGAATAAAAAAGACCTAGTAATGACCAAATAATCCAAAAGGAATTGTAGATCCATTTACTCGGTAATATCGCAATGAGGTTAAAAAGAATGACAAAGAAAAAGAGTCCGAGAAAAATTCTATAAATGATTCTGTCGACAGAGGAATTTACTCGGAAATAGATTTTCAAACGATGATCGATTTCTTTACCCAACAAAAACCACTGTGCCACTATAAAGAGAATATACATCGTCATAAATAGCGCCTGAGTAGCAGCATGAAGATCTAATGATTTCTGTACATAGAGTGGAATTAACAAGAAAGAGAAATAGCTAACAGCTCGAAATATAAAGAATTTTGACTTTAATAATAGGTGACCAGAATTATTTTCTAAAGTATTTTGCATATTATCCGATAAATTTAATAAGAAGTTTAAAACACCCCATGTCTTAACTTCAACCTAGAATCAAAAGGCCGGCCCCCATCACCGGCCTTTTTTATTTTAAGCTTGGTCACTGATTCACACAACTAAATAAGCATCCGATTCTTTTACTCAAATTCTACGCACTATGTGAAAATCCTTCCCCGTCGAGATTGGTCCTACGAAATGCTAATATTCAATTAGGTTTTGAAAATCAAAACTCAAACATCAGGAGGATGTTTTTGTCGATTGCATTTGGTTCCATCAACACAGGTCTACCAAAAGATATCGTTCAGCAAATCATGAAAGCTGAACAAATCCCTGTGCAAAATATGGAAAAACAAAAATCGAAAATCCAAGACAAAAAAGGTCTTGTGGATCAGTTGATAAAACTGACAGAAGAGGTGCGCGGACATTTAGCTGTTAACGCTAACGCCAGAGCATTAAGAGAATTAAAAGTAGATACAAACAATGACTTAGTTTCTATCACTACAGATAAAAACCGCGCGCTACCAGGATCTTATCAATTTGAAGTTGTTGAGTTGGCGCAAAAATCATCGGCCATGTCGTCAGGATTTGCGGATAAAGACGAATCTTATGTCGGAGTTGGTTTTGTTCAGTTCACGATGGCAAACGGAGAAACGAAAGATATTTATATAGATAGTGAAAACTCATCCCTAGATAAAATTGCAAAACTGATCAACAAAGATTCTGATTTAGGAATCAATGCTAACGTCATTAATGATGGAAGTGGATCAGAAACACCTTGGCGATTAATTCTTTCTTTTAAAAATACTGGGGATGATAACTTAGTTGATTTTCCCTATTTCTACTTTGTCGATGGTGATGAAGATTTCTATCTAGAATTTGAGCGCGAAGCTCGTGATGCTAAAATCAAAATGGATGGATTTGAAATCGAGCTTCCTGAAAACAAAGCAAATGACATTATTCCTGGCGTACAAATCGATCTGAAGAAGGCAAAACCAGGTGAAGAATTTTCTATTAAAATCACTGAAGATACCGAAGCCATTTCTACTAAAGTTAGTGACCTAGTCACTAAAGTAAATGGAATTTTAAAATTCATTAAAGATCAAAACACCATGGATGAAAAAACTGACACCTCAAGAACTCTTGGTGGTGACAGTATTCTTCAATCTCTTGAAGGAAGAATTCGCGGTGCCATTTTTAAAGATATCATGACTGAAAAAGGACCGAGAAGGGCCAGTGAAATTGGTATTTCGTTTTCTCGTGAAGGGGAAATCCAATTTGACCAGAAAAAATTTCAAGCCATTCTTAATCAAGACTATCAAAGCATTTCGCAAATCTTAACTGGTGCCTTTTTAGAACAAGGTAAAAGCCAAGGATTGATGGATAACTTGAATGATGCTGTTGGCGTAGTTTTAAGAACACCAGATGGATTATTACAATCTAGAAAACGCTCATTACAAGGTCAAATGGAGCAGATCGATCGCAGAATTGATCAAAAACAAAAGTTTTTAGCAGAGAAAGAAAAAAGTTTAAAAGATAAATTTGCACGTTTAGAAGGAACGATCTCTAAGATACGTTCATCTGGTGCAGGTGTAGCGGCCCTTGGTGCAGGTGCCGGTGATCCAGTTCAACAATTAGGTTAATTTAAAAGATAGATTCCAATAGTAGGAGGAAGTATGAGTTACGGATATGGTGCATATAAAAAGACGGCGGTAAGTACTGCAAGTAAAGAACAAATTTTACTCATGCTCTACCAAGCTGCTATTAAGAACTGTAAAAAGGCTATTGAAGCTATTGAAGAGAGAAACATCTCTAAAAAAGGTGAACACATTGGAAAGCTTCAAGACATTGTTATTGAATTAAATAACAGCTTAGATTTTGAAATTGGTGGAGATATCGCGAAAGAACTCTCTTCGCTTTATGACTACATTCTTTTTTCAAGTACACAGGCCAATATTAAAATTGACCCTGAACCACTTGAAGGTTGCTTAAAAGTTCTCAACACCCTGTACGATGGTTGGCAAGAAGCTATCAAACAAATGAAGAACAACACACCTACACAAAAAATTGAAGGCTAATTCCAACTACACACAACGCCAGGAGAGGATTTTATGAATAATATTTTTGAAGGGATTCAATCACACTTGAGCTTTCTAGAGTCAGCACTAGCTACTGCTGAAAAAATGCTAGTGGCTGCTACAAAAAATGAAGTTGATGCCGTATCTAATGATGCTGATAACTTCGAAAGACTTTTACATATTATCGAAAAAGCTCAAAAAGATATTGAACAACAAATTTATTTACTAGATCCAAAAGAAGTACGTATGGATCAGTTAGAAATCTTGAGAATGTGGGTTCAGGAAGTTAATTTATTGACTGAAAAGATCAACCGAGTTGATGAGCAAACGCTTGAGCAACTTAATCAACTAAAAGATCAAACAGGTGCAGAAATTGCCTCTGTCTTCGCCAATAAAGAAAAAATTAGAGGCTATGCCACTAATAGTGTGAAAAAATAACCATCCCCCAAGCCGTTCTCCAGATTTTGTTTAGACTTCATTGACAAAAACCTCACTTCGTGAGGAAATATTTATAGCCAGTGCCGCTAATGATTAGCGGCACCCCACGGCCTATTGAACCTTAAGGAAGAGGAACAACGGTGTCATATGAGCTTACCTAAAATTCAAAGTTACGAAGTAAAAAATTCTAGAACTGATCAGAAAGTTCCAGTTGTAAATGGTGTGCATCTGCATTCAATTTATAACCCATTCAAAGAAGCCCAGGCTTTAGTTGAAAAATACGCTGATCAATTAACCCACAAAAATGAAGTCCTCATTCTCGGATTAGGATTTGCTTATCATGTGAATGAAATCATAAATTATATGACGAGAGTTCATGGCGATAATTTTAGAATAGTCATCGTAGAACCAAATGCACAGATCTATCATGATTGTTTAAACTTAGACCTTTTGAACAAAAAAAATGTTCTGGTTTATTCTGGGTTTTTACCACAAGAACTTTACAGCGACATTGACCTCATCCACTTTCTTTTGAGAAAGCCTGCGGTTATTGCACACCCACCTTCATTTAACTTATATCAAGACTATTTTAAAGAAGTTCTCACTTTTGAAGCTCCGAAAAAAATCGAAGCTATTCAAGAATACTTAACTTCAAATGAAGTAAAACGTTATCTAGCTGAACTAGAAGCACATGAAACGTTTGACAACTTTCTCTACAACGATCTCCCTGGCCGCACTGAAATGAAAGGATTCGACTTTCTTTGTATGGCCTTATCTGAAATGACAAAAAACGCTAAAGAAGTAAAAGAGGCTTAAGATGAAAAAAATTCTGATTATTAACCTAAGAAGACTTGGTGATGTCTATTCAACGGCACATTTAATATCCTCTTTACATCAATCAGAACAGTGCCAAGTAAGTATGCTTGTTTACAAAGAGTCACTTAAAGCGGCACAAAATATTAAAGGTGTTCATGAAATACATGTGATTGATCGCCAAGAAATTGCAACATTGAAAGCTAACAAGCTTTTCTCTGATGGTTTTGCCTTAGAACTTCTTTATAACCAAACTCATAAAATCACCTGCGAAAAGTGGGATAATATTCTTAATTTTTCTAACGATACGATTGGTGCTTATTTAACTTCATATTTCAAAACAGCGACAGACAAAGTAACAGGAATTCATTTTTCTGAAGATCGTAACGTTGTCTCTCAAAATGACTGGGAACTTATTTTTAACGACGTACTACCGAGCTTAAAATATTCCCCGATTCACTTTGTCGATTGTTACCATCACATGATGAACATTCCTTATAAAAAGAATGTTGAAAATTTGATTACAAACCAAACACATAATGAATCTGCTTTTAGTAACATTAATCATATTAGAAAAAATTTTGGAGAAGGCACAACGACTAAGGTTATCGCCATCCAACCTTTAACTTCTGATGTTGCTAAAAATATTCCTTTTGATACTGTTTGCGACTTCATTTCTGCTCTAAATGGCACAAATGAATTCATTCCACTTATTTTAATTGCACCAACAGAAGAAGAAAGAGAATACGCAGAAAGAATTAACTCTGCATTTGAAAACAAACTTATTGTGGTTGAAGCAGATCTACAGGCTGTCGCTTCTGTCTTAATGAACGTGGATCTTTTAGTTACTCCTGATACTGTCATTAAACATATCGCCGATCTCTGTGACACTCCTTTAATCGAAGTTTCATTGGGATACGCTCCTTTTCTGAAACAAGGAACGACCAATTCAGAAAACTTAATTCTGACAAACAAAATTACCGATAGAAGTTTTAACAAAGCAGACTTTAATTCAACAATTGTTCCGAATGAAAACTTCACCATGAGAGCTTCTGACATTTATGCGTCTGTGCTTTACTACTTTGGCACAAGAACATCTGCTCCTCATTTAAGTGAAAACATCACACTTTATAGTGTTGCTAAAGACAATTTAGGAATCACTTACCGTCCAGTTGCCGGCGATGTCGATGTAAATACTGAAATCAGTAGAATCATGACAAGACAATCAATTGCTGCCATTTTTGAAATGGAACAAGACGACAATAGTTATGTAGATGTACTAAGACTTGGCATTAAGGCTGTACAAACTTGGGCCGAAGCTGAGAAAACGAACATCACACAAGTGATGAAAGATTTATTAGGTACTCTTCGTTCATTACTTCAAATGGCCGAAAATAAAAAACATGGCAAAGAATTCGCCATGAATCTAGGCCGATTATTAACAAACTGTGAAAGTGAAAATCTAACGGCCATTCCTGTTTTAATTTTTAGAACAAAACTAGAGGCTTTAGGAAACAACTCACTAGATAAAAACATTAAAGAAATTGAGTCTCTCCTTTATGAAATGAAAGGTGATATTCAAAAAATACTTGGCTGTATTAAGCTTCTTGAAGAAGCTGAATTACAAGCCAAAAAAGATGCCTTTGCTCAAAAAAGAGCATCAGCATCACACTCTCAAGCACAATAAATTAAAAGGCTTTGCCTTTTCCAAAACTTAGGATGGGTTTATGGAAACTTTCAAGGATGATGTTGCGAAATTCACTCGCGATGTAAAAGAAAAAATCGAAAAGAACCAAGCACTTTCAGAGGAAGACCTCAAAGTACTTTTTCTCTTAAATGCCATTGAGGAGGAAAATCATGAGAAATAATTCCTCTGCGGCTCCCGTTATTCCAACAGAAACTCACCAAAAAACCATCGCCTTGATGCAAATTACACGCATTGGTGATGTGATTCAAACCCTACAAGCAGCAAAAGCTGTTAAGAAATTTCATGGTGACCATCGAGTTATTTTGATTTGTCGTGAACAATTCGGAAAGGCATTACATTTTGTTTTAAAAGACACATTTGATGAAATCTATTATGTCCC
>JAKLJM010000446.1 GCA_023151145.1 Bacteriovoracaceae bacterium
ATGAATTCATAGAAGCTATTGAAATACCAAAAACTGAATCACATTTTAAACTCTACAAGACATCACTAAGAAGAGATTTAGATATTTCGCAAGTGACGGTTGGGATTAGATATAAGTTTAAAAATGATAATCTCTCAGAGTGTATTGTAGAAGATTTAGAAATTGCTTTTGGTGGAATGTCGGCCAAGGTTGATCGAGTGCCTTCAATTGTGAATATTCTAAAAAATGATTTTTCATTGAACGGAATTTCTTTGGCGAAAAAAGAAGTTGCGAAAAATTTTAAGCCCTTTACCGATGTAAGAGCGAGTAGTGAGTATCGAATACTTGTTGCAGAAAACTTATTAGAAAAGTTTTTTGATGAAATTACACAAAGTATTGTTTCGCGATCATCAATTTCAGAAACTCAAAATTTAGCAGAAGGAGTTTAAGATGAAGTTAAGCTCTGTAGAACTCAATCATGCTGAAGCGAGTGTTGGTAAAAATATCATCCATGATGCAGGTATCACTCATGTCACTGGTGAAAGTATTTATATCGATGATCGCCCTAGACTTCAAAATGAAGTTGATGTTTTTGTGATTGGTGCACCAATCGCGCATGCTGAAGTTTTGAAAGTAGACTTTAGTGAAGCTCTAAAGCAGCCAGGAATATTGGCGATTTATGATTACCGTGATCTTCACCACAATGTTTGGGGGCCGATCGTTGAAGAACAACCGTTATTAGTTGAAAAAATTGTCCGTCATTTTGACGAACCTATTTTGATTGTGGCAGCTGACTCTCGTGAAGCATTTGAAAAAGCTAAAAAATTAGTAAAGTTTGATTTTAAACTGCTTCCAGGTATTTATTCTATAGATGAAGCAATTTCTCAAAAAACTGCTTTATATACGGCAACACCTTTTGTAAGAGGTGATGTTGATAAGGTTCTTAAGGAAGCCGATCATGTCATAAAAGGTGCATTTGAATGCGGGGGACAAGAACATTTTTATCTAGAATCTCAAGCATCAATTGTTTATCCAATGGAGAATGGTCAACTAGAAGTACATGCCTCTTCTCAGCATCCAACTGAAACTCAGCACCTCGTCGCTCATGCTATTGGACTAGGCTTTCATGAGGTGGTTTGTGTGGTTAAAAGAATGGGGGGAGGATTTGGGGGAAAAGAGTCTCAGGCTGCTCCGTTTGCGGCTTATGCCGGACTAGTTGCTCATCGATTAAAAAGACCTGCTCGATTGATTCTAACTAAAGATGAAGACATGCAGATGACAGGAAAACGTCATCCTTTTAAATTCTTTTATGAAATTGGATTTTCTAATGTTGGTAAAATTGATGGATTAAAAGTACAGATTTTTTCCGATGCTGGTGCCTATGCCGATTTATCTTCTTCAATTTTAGAAAGAGCGATGTTTCATATTGATGGAAGTTATTTTATCCCATGTTGTTTGATTGAAGGATTTGCGATGCGAACGAATCATCTTTCAAATACTGCTTTTAGGGGATTTGGTGGACCGCAGGGTAATCTATGTATTGAAGCCATTATTGAAGAAGTGGCCAGGACAATTAAAAAAGATTCATTAGAAATTAGAAAGCTAAATCTTTATTCAAAAGAGAACGGGGTACTTACTCCTTATGGACAAGAAGTTGAACAAAACGTGTTGCCCGAGCTCTTTAAAGAATTAGAACTGACTTCAGGATATCAACAGCGTTTAAAAGAAATTACTGAATATAATAAAGAGTCTTTGCGTACCAAAAAAATAAGAAGTTTGAGTATGACTGGTTGCAAGTTTGGTATTGCCTTTACTGCTAGATTCCTTAACCAAGGAAATGCGCTAGTGAATCTGCATCGTGATGGTACGGTGCAAGTATCAACTGGGGCAACTGAAATGGGACAAGGGGTGAATACAAAGATTCAGCAAATTGTTGCCACCGCCTTAGGTTTAGCTCCAAAAAATGTAAAAGTGATGGCCACTT
>JAKLJM010000447.1 GCA_023151145.1 Bacteriovoracaceae bacterium
AATTTAAATTCTGATTTTTATCGATATAAAAATGGAAAAAAACTGTCCTTTGAATTGGTTGCAAGTAGTGGCAATAAGTTAAATGAGATGATTTGTGCATATATTCAAGAGCAATTAAAAGACGTGGGAATAGAAATAAGAATAAAGCTGGAAACTTTGAAATATTTATTTTCTGAAAAATTACCAAAGGGTAATTATGATTTAGCCTTTTACTCTTTTACATTTTTGCCAGAGTATTCTTGGTTTGAGGTGTTTCATTCCAACGCGATTCCTTCAGAAAAAAACCTATGGGCAGGATATAACTTCTCAAGATTAAGAGATACAGCAATAGATTCTATATTAAATAAATTAGAAAAAGAAAAGAGGGTAGCAAAAAGAAATCAACTAATGAAAGATCTAATCAATGCCTACAAAGACACTTTACCTACAATTCCATTATACTTCAGAGAAGAAAACAGTGTTATTCCTCTAAATCTTAAGAATTATCAACTAAATCCGTTTACGCCATTTGAATCACTATGGTCAAGCGAATGGGAAATAGTAGACAACTGACATCCATGTCATTGATCTTTTTGTCCATAAAAAGATTTAATATTATTGATGTAGTCTTTTGTTTTCTTCTTCAAGATCTTCCATGCAAGCAATACAAAGTGTTGCAAGAGGTCTTGCTTGTAGTCTTTTGGGTTGAATATGATCACCGCAACTTTCACACTCACCATAAGTACCATTAGCCATTTTACTTAAAGCTTTTTCAATTTGGATTAAAGAACTTAAATTTCTTTCTTGTAAATGGATAGATAAGTTTTGAGATAAATCGTTGGAGGCCATTTCGGCTTCGTCTGAAATTTGTAAGTTTTCAGATTGAAGTTTTTTAAATTCATTAGATTTATTCAAAATTGAACTTTTTTGAAAGATTAAAGCTTCTTTTAGTTTAGGAACTAAAGCCTCGAGAGATAATTCTTCCATGGCCATTATCTCTGAGGTAGATTTAGATTCTATTTTTTCATTTCGAGGAGCGTCTGATTTAGCAACTAATTTCTTTGTACCTTTAGAAACCTTTGCTATCGACGTTTTAACTGCTGATGTTTTTTCTGCTGACGTAACTGATTTCATTGCACCCTCCCTATCTTAAATTTATTTTCAAAAATATGGCTGAATAATACGTACAACAAAGATCATGTCACTAAAAAAATGTAGTTGTTTATTTATTCACCACACATTTAACGCGTTGGAATTAAAGCAAGACAGAGCAGTTAAGATCGTTTCAGAAAAAATAATTTTTCTTATAGCTGAGCATAATGTTTCTTATATCTCTCTCTGAGTTCAGCACCTTCAATACTTAATCGCGTCCAAGGAATTGTTAATAATCTTTGAACTTCAATTGGCTCTTGCGTCTCTTCACAAATTCCAAACTCACCTTTTTCAATTCTTGACAGAGCAAATTCGACCTCTAGCAACTGAGTTCTAATTCTTTCTTGATTGATGAGAATGTTATATTCTTCTAATTGTGCAACTGATTGATCAATTTCATCACCAATGTTTTTATTATTCTCTTTAAAGCGTGTGGCAGATATTCTCATTCGCGTAAGTAACTCTTGTTTAACAAGTAATAATTTTTTTCTGCACTCGCCAATGATTTCTTGATTTAGTCTCATGTTACCCTCCTGGGATACCCTGAGCCCTTTATGGACCCAGTCTTTGGTACATAGGATTCAAGAGCTCACCCAAAAGGTTAAAAGAAATCTTAATTTTTATATGTATTGATTTCACCCTTGTCGAAAGTCAGGGTGAGTAAAGGTCTTAGTATTTCTTTGAAAGTAGTTGCATTTAAAGGACCATAGCTACCAGAGAAGTTTTTTAGCTGAATAAGAGCATTTCCAACCTCTTCTCTAGACTCAGCACCCTTTAGTAATATTTGTCTTAAGATCAATCCAGAATCATAAGCAGCTATTTCAAAT
>JAKLJM010000448.1 GCA_023151145.1 Bacteriovoracaceae bacterium
CAATGACCACGAAATTCCCACACTTCCACCAATTTCTATTGATGATGAAGACGAAGACGTTCCGCCACCCTTGCCACCGGTCTCAACAAAATCAGAATCCTCAATAAACACTAAGCGAGTTCTCGCCCGTGCTCCTGAGGTTTTTAAAGACCCGACGCGCTTAGATTTACCTCCTGTTCCAGAATTAATGGAATTGTTAAATGGGAGACCGAAAAATAAGTGGAGCTGGATTAATAAAAAATGGTCTTTGGCCTTAGTGGTTTTTGTTTTTATTGGTTTTGGAATCTATCTAAGTTTGAAAGGTTTCACGTCAGTTCCCAAGTCACTTTATATAAGAGGGCTTAATCCTTCAAATTTAGAAAGATTAGAAGAGGTTGTTCAAAGACCAAAAGTATCATTGACAGGTGAATCAGATCAAAGAGTCGATCTTGCTTTAACGGTAAATGGAAAAGAGATTTGGTTGGCTTCCAACATCTCAGACGAAGCCGTGTTGCAAATGACTTTAACTTCTAAGCCAAATCGTATTTTATCTAACCAAGAAGTGATCGTTGAATCTCGTGCGAAGTTAACTAATCATCAAGCACGTTTTTCAAAAATGCGCATGTTAAAAGGGACTGCATTTGTACCAGGAGAATATGCCTTTAAAATAAAAATGAAAAAAATTCATTTTATCAATACCTTCATCCCGACATTGCAGTCCTTAGGTTTTTTTGCTGCCCTAAATACTGATGAGGTTTTAACTGGGGATGCAATTATTTATAGTGGTTCAAAGACAGATTTTGAATATCGTTTGATTGAATACCGTAAAGAAATGCTTTCTAGCGTTGTGAGACCATTTGAAGAAAAATTAGAAAAAGTGACAACTCTAAGAGAGATCGTAAATAAAACTAATGATTCGTTAGCACTTATTTTTGAAAAGAAAGCGCCTCAAAAAGAAATGAAAGATTTTGAAGCCTTTTTTATTAAAGAAATTTCACCGATGTTACAAACTATCGTTAATGACAGTTTAGATAAAAATGAAACTGAAATAGTAGAAGCAGCGAAAAACTTTGGCGAATCAGTAACAGAGCTCATGACCTATGTAGAAAAACAAAAGAAATGGGCAGCATCACAAAAAGATGATGCCGATAAGTCTTTAAAACGTTTAAAATCTCAATCATTATTTTTAGAAATCCAAATGAAGAAAATTGAAGCAGAAATTAAAAAAATTAAAGAGAATCCTTAATTAAGGATTCTCTATCCAATATCCAGATTCATTTTTTGGCGAAAACTTTTCACCACATTCAAATTCGTTTTTTTGATTTTTAATTATTTTTGACCCGAAAAATTTAGGATCGTGTTCAAAAATGGCCGTTAAATTATTTTCTTGGATAAATTTTAAGACTCTTCTTTTATCAACCGTCGTTACTCCTGGTGAAATGTCATAGCCCATAACCCAAGGAATATGAACGTGGTTACTGGTGGGAATAAGATCCGCTAAATAAATAAATTTATCGTCATGTGCATGAAGAAGATAGGGAGTATGCCCGTGACTAATGATAAAATTTAGGCCTGGTAAAACTTCTCCGCTATCACCAGTAATCCAGTGAACTTGATTATTTTCCTCATAAATTTTAATGATGGGTTCAAATACATTTTGATGAAATGAGCCCGCGTCTCTTTCGGTGGGATTCAATGAATATTGATAATGATCGCGATGTAAGTGCAAAGTGGCCTTAGGTAAAACTGGAGAAAGCTTTCCGTCTTTTAATTCAGCAATGCCACCTACGTGATCAAAATGTAAATGAGAGATAACTAAATCAGTAATGTCGTTAGTTGTTAAGCCCACCGCTTTTAATGATGCTTCTAGTGGCGAAAGATTTCCCGTCACCGCAAAACGCTGATCAAATTTATCACCATGGTATGTTCCAATTCCCGTATCGATGAGAATAATTTTGTCTTCTTTTTTT
>JAKLJM010000449.1 GCA_023151145.1 Bacteriovoracaceae bacterium
GGCCTAGTGATGGTTACCGTACTTGTGGGAACGATCCTAGCCCCAGGTCATATAAATTTCTTTAAAGGTTTATTAGCATTTTTTCTTATTGGACTAGTAGCAATTGGATCGACCACGCTGAATTGTTATGTCGAAAGAGAAGTAGATGCCAAGATGAAACGTACGATGGATCGTGCTCTTCCGGCCAAAAGAATGCATCCTGATATGGCCCTTTCAATTGGAATTGGATTCTTAGTTTTATCAGTTCCGCTTTTAGCAATAACTATTAATGTTATTACTGCACTTTTAGCTCTTCTTGCCGCTGTTTTATATATTTATGCCTATACTCCAATGAAACAAAAAAGCGAACTGGCTGTTTATGTTGGAGCAATTCCAGGTGCCATTCCTCCTGTTTTAGGGTGGACGGCAGTTACTGGAAACTTAGACCCAATGGCGATTATTCTGTTTGGCATTTTATTTGTGTGGCAATTACCGCATTTTATGGCGATTTCTATTTACCTTTCTGAAGACTATGGAGCTGCTTCAATAAAAGTTTA
Organism: Bacteriovoracaceae bacterium; assembly: GCA_023151145.1. Classification (GTDB taxonomy): domain Bacteria; phylum Bdellovibrionota; class Bacteriovoracia; order Bacteriovoracales; family Bacteriovoracaceae; genus Bacteriovorax. Next base: position 537 of record JAKLJM010000449.1, read on the forward strand.
CCCAAATGCAAAAGGCGTACAACTTACCAAAGTTCTTATTTTCGTGCTAACCTTGGCACTGTTAGTCATTTCCTTACTCCCTAATTTAATTGCAGATGCAAGTATCGCTTACAAGAACGCCGCACTGCTTCTCGGGATTGTTTTTTCACTTTATTCGCTAAAAGGGTTTTTTATTGACTCTAAAGCAAATGAATTAAGAGATTGGGCAAAAATGTATTTCTATGGGTCAATTTTTTATCTTCCATTATTATTGGGGGCATTGATCTTTTTTAAATAGATAAAATAGAAAAATCAGATTAAAATTACGAACATACGCATTATTTAAAACTTGTTTACTTTTTTAGGAGTAGTCTCCAATGAGTTTATTGTCATTATTTTTCACATCACTTGTTCTTAAGGCCGAAGCTGCCAATGATGGAATGAGCCTTTTAGAGAGAATGAAGCCACCTGTTGATATTTCAACGAATGGTCATTTAATTGATGGTTTATTTTATTTCACCACTTGGCTGATTCTTGTTTATTTTATTCTTGTTTGTGCTGGTCTCTTTGGATTTGCCTACAAGTATTGGAATAAGAAAAATCCAAAAGCTACCTACTTACATGGAACGAGCAAAAAACATGTTGCGATCGTTGCCGGAATTGGTGCAGCTGTTTTCATCACGATCGACATGCAAATTACACGAATTGCAAACGATGATTTCGTTGGTGTCTTTGCAAAGTGGCCTGATGAGACAAAAGAAGAAGTATTAAAAGTACAAGTTCTTGCTCAGCAATGGGCATGGAACTATAGATACGCTGGTAAAGATGGAGTATTCAATACTGAAGACGATGTTGTTACCTTAAATGATCTACATCTTCCAACTGGGAAAAAAATTGTTTTCCAAGTTACTTCTAAAGACGTTATTCATTCATTTTTTATTTCAAATGCCAGACAAAAAGTAGATGCAATGCCAGGTCGTGTTTCACGTATGTGGGTTGAGTTAACTAAGGCTGGAAAATTTGAAATCGCTTGTGCTGAAATTTGCGGAACTTATCATTATAGAATGGCTTCTAAATTAACGGTTCATTCTCCAGAAGATTTTAAAGCTTGGATGGAAGAAGCTGAATTAAAAGCTGATCAAGTTAATGATAAAGAAGATCCAACTCGTTACTGGGGATGGAAATGGCAAAACGCTATCGCAGCTGCAACTAAGAATTAATTTTATTATTATATAAAGGGAACGCAATATGGCTTTTTTTGAGCAACATATCCACGACGAACCAAAAACATTTTTATCAAAGTATGTTTTTTCTTTTGATCACAAAGTCATCGGAAAACAATTTCTGTGGTACGGAATTTTCTTCCTAGGAGTAGGGGGAATGATGGCCCTTCTTATTAGATGGACCCTTGCTTACCCT
>JAKLJM010000450.1 GCA_023151145.1 Bacteriovoracaceae bacterium
GGGGGATAGGTTCAGGAGTCGCTGGTATTGCCGCTATTGTTGTCGGAGGTGCTTGTACTACGGTGACTGGAGGGCTTTGTGCTCCTTTAGGTGGAGCCATGGCGGCTGCAGGATTAGCTTCCCTTGGAATTCAAGTAAAATTGACGGCAAATGAAGTTGAAAGAAAAATGGAAAACGATCTTTCTGAAGCTCAAGTGAAACAAATGGAAGATTTAGGTTTTGCCAATCTTGGTTCCAGTGATGAAATACATCGTGGGTGGGGTTGGGCAGCTTTTGAAGCATTGAGTATTTTTCCGCTCATCGGTGTTGCAACAAGATCAGCAGTTCTTGGTCCAAAGCTTGTTGTAAAATCGACTCAGTCGATGCTTCGAAAAACTGGAAAGAGCGCTTTTAAAGCATCTGCCAAAACTGCAGTTGAAGAAGAAGAAGTTCGTTTAGCTCGTTTTGTTCTTGGAATGGATAGTGCTGCTAAAAATTTAGGAGTTGATCCAAAAATGCTCTCGAGTGCTAGGGCAAAAATAGACAAAGTGAAAGCTTTATATACCGCTGGAAAAATAGATTTAGCGACTATGCAAGAGCAAATTGCAAAAATTATTGATCCTATTAAAAGAGCGAAGCGAGCAGTGAAATTAACTACAGCTAAAGAAATTGGTCGTGTGACAGTTAATGAATCTCGCGAAGTTATTGATAGAAAAACCACAGAAGTGATCTATGATTATTTCGGTGGTAATAGTAAGGAGCTTCTGCGATTAATACAAAGTTATTCAGGCGAACGTTTGACCCGTGCCAATCGAGTAATGGGAGAGTTGGCAAGTACCGATCGCATAGGAAATAAAATTCCAATTTATTCAGGAGTCAGAGATTGGTTTTTAAGAATGAGAAATGAGAGTTTAGCAAAAAATTCTCAAAAGATTCTTACTTTAGAAAAAGAGCTCATGGCACTTCCTGCAAATAAAGAGGCATTTAAAAAATTCTTAGCAAAAAACGTGGATAATTTAACAGAAGTCTTTATGGATATTCCAATGAGAAAAAGAGAGCTTCCTTATATTATTCAAGTTCAAGGGATGCCACATTTTAATTTGTTTGGTGGAAGAAAAATTCCGTTGCTCTCTACTATGAGTGAAGGCCAAATTTTAAAGAAAATTTATCAATCACGAGCTCGTTTAGTTTATGAAAGTTATAAGAGCCAGGCTCGATTGAGTTTAAAAATTCCACGTAAAGTTCAAAGTGATCGTGCAGTTGAAGTTTTTAAACAATTTCAGTTATCAGTGGCGGAATTGGCTTCTAGAAAGACGACTTCAGAGTCGAAAGTCATTTTGAAACAATATCGTAATTTTGAAAACAAAATGCTTGAGAAGATGTACTCTAATTACACTAAGTCTGGCCAAAAATTAGACTTCGTAAAATTTAGAGAATTAGTGTTAAAGCCTAAAAATGTTAATGAGGAAGCTATCTCAGATACTCTTTGGAGTAGTATTCCTGAGAAGGAACTATTTGGTCATAAGGATTTAACAGACATTGCTCATTTAGCAGTAAAAGAACTTGCGGGATACACAGATATAAATTCATTTGAAAGATATTTAAATGCAATGAAGGTATTGATTGTTCAAAGAAGTCCACAGGTATTAGAGATCATGTAGGCAAAAAAAGAGGGATCTTAGGATCCCTCTTTTTTGTATATATAAAACAACCTTAACGGTCGAATTTGTTTTCGATATCTTTCTTTAAATCTTTTACAGACATCGCCAGCTGACGAGATTCTTTTTCTAGTCTAACTGTAAATTCATTCATCATCACTTTAGTTCTAGTGAACAGGTCTAGTGAAGATTGATCTTTAGTCATTTCTTCAATTAAGTGTTCTGATTCGTTCATCAATTCATTAAAACTTAATACCTTTAAATATTCTGAAAAGCTGTTTTCAACTTTTTTAC
>JAKLJM010000451.1 GCA_023151145.1 Bacteriovoracaceae bacterium
TTTGCCATATGTTTTGACATCATCCCATAGACAATCATCGAACACGGCTTCTTAACATGTTTATCTAAAATTTGTGGATAGACTTTTTTAAAGTCACCAAAATAAATTTCATTCTCTTTAAAGTCTGTCGCAGAATCTACATAGGAAACTTTTTTAGTAAACTCCTTGGCCATTTCTTTTGAATAAGCTTCCACAATTTCGCCATGTCCTTCAAATAAAATCAAAGTCGGAGGTTGCGGTTGAACATATTCGGCCATCATTTTTTTAATTTTTGGCATATCAGAAATTGAGGCAAAAACAATACGCATTTTATCTTTTGCATTTTTAATTTCTGTATGTTTAGAGAATTCTTTATCAACAGAACTGATATGGGCTTTTGAACCATACAAGTCTCTGGCCACAGAACGAAGTTTTGTACGAATCTCTTCTCCTCGTTCTTCCATATTATTTAAGGCTGGTTTTTCAACATAATCACTAGCTCCAAATTTTAAAGCCTTTAAAGCTACATCGGAGTCTTCGCGAGAAACAGATGTAATCATAACAACTGGAGGATGTGATTTAGACCAATTTTTTTGAAGATAAGTGATACCATCCATTTCAGGCATATGAATATCAAGAGTCATCAAATCTACTTTAGTTGTTTTAAGTTTCTCCATGGCATCTTTACCGTTAACGGCCGTTGCCACAACTTCAAAACCGTGCTCTTTACCAAGGATTTTCTTTAACAGAGTAAGAATTGAACCTGAGTCATCCACACACATAACTTTAAAGACTTCCGGAGTTAAGTCTGGAACATAAGCATGTGCTCTGCCTTCTTTAACTTCTGGTGCTTTTTTCGCTTCTTGAACAGTTTTAGCTTTTTCAACATCTGTTTTAAACATATAAACAGAAGGACCAACTGAAGAGACATCAAGTTTTAAACCACTCAAAGATTCACTAATTCCAGAGAAGAAAACACTTCCTGGATGCATAAATTTAAAAATATCTTTACAGATTTGTTCAATCTGATGTGGCTCAAAATAAATAAAAACGTTACGGCAAAAAACGACGTCAAAAACTTGTCCTCGAACTGCATCCTGAACACTTAACAAATTTCCAACTTTAAATTCACATTTGTCTCTTAAAGTATTTTTTACTTTAGCGTACATAGCTATTTCGCCAGTACCTTTTGCCCAGTTATTTCCCAGATAATGAAGTGGAATTTCTTTAATCTCAGATTGATTATAAACACCATTTTGTGCAACTTTTACTGATTCTGGATCAATATCAGTTCCTAAAATTTTGTAAGTAACACTTGAATCGACATGCGGTAAGTGGTGATCTAAAAACATGGCCAATGAATAAACTTCTTGACCTCTAGAACAAGCAGCAGACCAAATCTTAATACAACGATCTGGGCGTTTTTTCGCAGTTGCGGCTAGTTCTGGCAATATTTTCTTTAAAATTTCAAAATGTGGAAACTCTCTAAAGAAAAAAGTGTGGTGAGTTGTTAACAATCCCACCAGCACGCTTGATTCTTTTTCCATATTTTTATCTAAAAACGAAACATACTCATCAGGCTTTTGAATACCCAGTTCCATCATTCTTTTTTTAATTCTCGTTTCAACCATATAAGCTTGTTTTTCGCCTAATTTATTTCCCGAGAGTTTATGAACAATTTTTGAAACTTTATCAATTAAAATTTCAAAATCTTTATGAACTGAAAATTGCGAAGCACCTGACATGTAAACTCCTAGGAGAGATAATTAAAAAAATAATTTTATTTACGCAGCTTTTTTCGAACTGCCAATTGCTTCCATATCTTTCAAGTCTAAAACTTTTGCGATATCTAGTAATACAGTTAGAGATCCTTCTTTTTTAAATACCCCAAAAATATATTGAGTATTAATTTGATGCTCTACTTC
>JAKLJM010000452.1 GCA_023151145.1 Bacteriovoracaceae bacterium
ATCAGTTGGTTCAATTAATTTTCTCAAGCGAGAAACTGACGTGTAAATCAACTTATCATGGATAAGAGGATTATATTCATCTCGCCAAATCATTTTTGCGAGTTGTTCTTTATCAAAATAAATTCCAGGATTTTTAGACAATAAAAAGAGAATTTCGAGTAAGACAAAACGGTGTTTAAAATCAATAGTCCCCAGACTTCTTTCTACAATCTTACGATTTGCGCGATCTAAGAATAAATCCACCGATGAGTCTGTCACATCAGAAATCTCATTTTCAATCAACTGATGAAGGCGCTTATAAATGTTTCTATCAATCGATTCTTGGGCCAAATTGAAAATATGCAACGCTTGATCATAATTTCCAGCGCGTTTATAAGCTTGTCCCTTACCATAAAGAATATAACCGTAAAGATTCCAACATTTCTTTGTTTGTAAGAATTCGTTGGCAAGTTTAAAGTAAGATAGAGCTTTTTCCGTTTGATTTAACTCAATATAAATTTTGGCGTAATAGGTATACATTGCACCATTAAGATAAAACTTTTTGATGATTTTTAGTAAATCGTTTAATTGGTCTAAAAATCTCAATGATGATTCGAAATCTTTTCTGTAATAAGCATTTGTCGCTAGAGATAATAAACATTTTGACAATAATTCTGGTTCATTTTCTTCGCTAGCTTTTTTGTATGCAAGTTCAAAGCTTTGCTTTGCATCTTCGAATTTACCAGAATAATTATGAACAACACCCTGATTATAGAAAAATTCAGCATTTAATGAAGGCATCGTGCGAGACAATAATTCTACTAAACGCTCTGTCTCTTTAATAAAGTGTTGAGCTTTGTGGTCTTCAAGTTTTTCAGAAGCAATTCTAATCAAAAACCCGTAAGCCTTTAAAATAGTGAAAGCATCTGAGTTAGCATCGGCCAGGGCCAGAGATTTTAAAAAGGCATTATCTGCTTTTTCTAAATCAGCTTTATCATAATACACTTTCCCGATTTGATAGTGGGCGCGTGCCAGATCTGTTTTAGTTAATGAAGCCATTGCTTCAACTGAGTTCGCCTCTTCATTTACAAATGTAAGAGTTGGGTCATCTACTTTGAACACTGAACCACTAAGATCGATTGTCGTCGGCATACATCATCCCCCGGTAAAACCTTATCGCTATTCGGTTTTATAAAACGAAAAAGCTTGAGAGTCATACCATGACGTAAGACTGGCGTCAAAACCCCAAATGTAAGATTTTTGCCCTGAGCCATGTTAACAACTTGAAATAGCAGAAGACAGCCGCTTTTTCATCATGTAAAATTTTCAAGATTTTGACACCTTACGGAGAAAAAAAATGGCAAAATACGAACTCGATACCATCCGACACTCTACTGCTCACTTAATGGCCCATGCAATTGCTAGGCTTTACAAAGAGCAAAATCCTCAATTCGGAATTGGACCAGTCATCGAAAATGGATTTTATTACGATATCGATATGGAGGCTAAGATCCACGATGAAGATTTGCCAAAAATCGAAGCTGAAATGCAAAAAATCATCGATGAAAAAATTCCCGTTCAAAGAAGAGTTTTTTCTCGCAATGAAAATTTAAAATTTTGGGCCGATAAAAATCAACCTCTCAAAGTTGAAGTGGTATCAGGAATTCCTGAGAATGATGAAATCTCTTGTTATGAACAAGGTGATTTTATCGACCTATGTCGTGGCCCTCACGTTGAAAACACTGGTCATTTGCCAAAATTTTTTAAACTCATGCATACAGCTGGAGCCTACTGGAAAGGGGACTCAAAAAATAAAATGTTACAGCGTATTTATGCTGTATCGTTTACCACTAAAAAACAATTGGATGATCACCTCATCTTTTTAGAAGAAGCAAAAAAACGCGATCACAGAAAACT
>JAKLJM010000453.1 GCA_023151145.1 Bacteriovoracaceae bacterium
ACAAGGAATGATTGATTTTGGTGTGAAAAAAGTTCACCTAAAAAAACTGGATAAAAAAGTTTTTCTCATGATCGGTGATGCTGTCAATATTCCTTCTGCTGATAATGCTTTTGACTTAGTCACCATCTCGTTTGGTATTAGAAATTTTTCTAGTGCTCAACGCTCACTTCACGACATTCATCGAGTCCTAAGAAAAAATGGTCGCTTAATGGTCATGGAATTTAGTATTCCAAAAAACCCAATTTTTAAGGCCATCTATTTCTTCTATTTTAGAACTCTTTTACCATTTTTTGGCAACTTGGTCTCTGGCCACAAAGATGCCTACACCTATTTAAATAAAACCGTTGAAGACTTTCCTTATGGCGAAGATTTTCTTGCCATGATGAAAGAGGCAGGCTTCCAAGAACTAAAAATGGTTCCACTGACTTTTGGTATTGCCACGTTATATATTGGTGACAAGAAATAGTTGGTTAATTTTATGCCAAACGATCTCTTTAAAAAATTTATTGAGTGTCAAACACCCTATGCGCTCTTATTTATCCCCAAAAAAAATACGGGTACAAGAGCGTATGTCTTTTCGGGCCATGAAAAAATTCAGCCTGAAAGTTTTCTTTCAGACAATCCTGAACTCATCTCCTTTGGTTATCTCTCCTTTGAAGGCGAGGCTTTTTTTTATCGCTCAATAAATAATCATTTCCTTGAAGAAGATGCCGACCACACTCGTTTTGAAATCAACAACAAGCTTAAAAACCTTAGTGCTCATTCACCAGTCATAATAAAAAAAGAGGATCTCGAAAATTTTTCCACTTGGTCTCAGATGATTCAAAAGGCCAAAGACAAATTCCGTCAGTTTTCTGAACTAAAAAAAATTGTCCTGCATAGAAAAATTAATCTAGAACTTCAAGATCCTATTAACACTCACCATTTACTTCATTTTCTTCCAGAAGTTAGTGAAGATCATTATTTCTTCATTTTTAAAAATCACGATCAATACATCATTTCTTATTCTCCAGAGACTCTATGCCATTATAAAGAAGATAAATTTAACACCATCTCCTTGGCCGGTACATTTCCTAGAAACTTAGAAAGTCGTGAAATTGATCTTAAAAATTCCGAAGAATTGCTAAGAGATCCAAAAAATTTAAGGGAACAACACTTAGTAACAGAAAGAATCAAAAAAGATCTTTCGCTTTATTCAAGCGATATTGAAATTGGCCCTATCTATATCTTAAAACAAAAATTCGTACAGCACCTTGCTCAAAACATATGTGCCAAGATTTCAAAGAGTCTTATAGGGACCTTAATAAAAAAACTCCATCCAACTCCAGCCCTTGGCGGAGAACCTCGTCAATTGGCCCTAGAAACCATTAGTGAAATTGAACAATCACCAAGACAGAGTTATGGCGGGGCTTTTGGCCATAACTTTAATCAAGAGATTCACTTAGCGGTAAATATTCGTTGTATGGTTTTTCATTTACAACAAAGAAAAATCACCCTCTATGGAGGATGTGGTATTCTAGAAGAATCAGATCCCAAATTGGAATGGGAAGAAACTGAAAATAAAATGCGCCATTTTTTATTGCATTTTAAAAAATTTCAGCAAAAATCCACAAAGGAACATTAATTATGAGTCACATAAATACTGAGACCCATTGGCCGGTTGAAAATATTAACCATTTATGGGCATCCTTAGTTATTGATGAACTCATCAAACTAAAAATAACTCAATTCTATATCGCTCCGGGAATGCGAAATGCCCCGCTGATCGCCGCACTTATATCTGCCAAAAAATCCACACTGGCCGATTTTGAAATTGTGATTGATGAAAGGGCCATGGCCTTTCGTGCCCTAGGCTATTCCAAAGCCAGTGGAAAACCTTCGGTTATTATCTGTACT
>JAKLJM010000454.1 GCA_023151145.1 Bacteriovoracaceae bacterium
TCGCTAAGATCACTAGCTTGAAATTCGACTGCACAACTTCTAAGTTTCCGAAAATATATCCCAAGGTCATAAAAGACATGACCCATAATATGGCCCCAACCACGTTATATGACATGAACTTGCTATAATTCATCTCTCCCACTCCCGCGACAAAAGGAGCAAAGGTTCTAACGATCGGAATGAAGCGAGCTAAAATAATAGTTTTTGGTCCATGTTTCTCATAAAACTTATGAGCTTTTTCTATATGTGCTTTTTTAATCAGAGGAATTCTCTCAAGTTCTAAGAATTTTTTACCAAAATAACGGCCGATAGAATAGTTGACCGAGTCTCCAATAATCGCAGCTATAATTAAAAGAATCGACATGATCCAAAAATCAAATGACCCTTTTGCCGCAAAAGCACCGAGAGCAAACAATAAACTATCACCTGGTAAAAAGGGAGTAACGACAACTCCGGTCTCTAAAAAAATAATGAGAAAAATAATACCGTAAGTCCACGATTGATAATCACGAATAATTTGATCTAAATGAACTTCAATATGTAAGATAAAATCAATAAGAAAAGTGATGTATTCCATAAAACTCCCTGTAGAAGAATATTCTAGAAAACATCACCTTATGTGAAAAGAAAAACTCTTAAAGTCTTTTAAAAATTTGAAAAATTTCCCGCTCTAGTCTCTCTCTGTGCTCTGGTGCCGCAATCTTTATCAGTGCATCCGCACGTTCTCTTAGGCTTTTCCCATGCAAAAAGGCAACACCATGTTCGGTGACCACGTAATGTGCATGAGCACGAGTAGTGACAACACCAGCACCAAGCTTTAAGGTCGCTTGAATTTTAGACTCACCTTTAGATGTTTGCGATGGAAGAGCAATGATAGGTTTTCCCCCGCGAGAAAGGGCTGCTCCTCGAATAAAATCCATCTGCCCACCTACGCCCGAATAAATTCTCGATCCAATCGAATCCGCACAAATTTGTCCCGTGAGATCGACTTCCACCGCACTATTAATTGCAGTCACTTTAGGATTTTGAGCAATAATATGGGTGTTATTAGTATATGCACAATCAAGTAACAAAACTTGAGTGTTATTGTGAATAAAATCATAAACTTTTTTAGAACCGTGAATAAAACTTGAAACAATCTTGGTTGGATGTTTCACTTTATATTTCCCGGAAATAATCCCTTTCTCCACTAAAGGAATTAAGCCATCACTAAACATTTCAGTATGGACTCCTAGATCTTTGTGGTTATGCAGACACTCTAAAACTGCATTTGGAATTGAACCAATCCCCATTTGTAAAGTAGCACCATCTTCGATCAGGCTCGCGATATTCATTCCGATTTTTCGCTCACAATCAGTTAGAGGTTTAGCTGATAATTCATGAAGAGGTTCGTTCACATCTACGGCAAAATGAATGTCTTTATAGGGAACTTGTTCACCAAAAGTTCTTGGCATTTGTGGGTTAATTTGAGCAATGATTGTTTTAGCAGTTCTTACTGCGGCAATTGAAACATCAACTGAAGGCCCAAGAGAACACATTCCATGTTCATCCGGCAAAGAAACTTGAATTAAAGCTACATCGAGATTTACATGACCATTATAAAACAATAACGGAATTTCACTTAAAAAAATGGGAACATACGTTTCTGCAATTCTTTCACCGCGGGTTTTTCTTATATTGCCACCATTAAAAAAACTGTAAACTTGAAAATTCTTTTCGAACTCTGGTTTCGCGTAATCACAATTTCCTTCAGTATGAATATGATAAACTTTAACTCCTGTAAGCTCATCAGCTCTTTTTACTAACGATTCGATGAGTTTTTGAGGGGTACTTGCTACAGAGTGAATAAAAACAGAATCAAACGATTTGACGACCTTTAAA
>JAKLJM010000455.1 GCA_023151145.1 Bacteriovoracaceae bacterium
TGAAATCATTACAGAGCTTCAGTGCCTAAGACATTCTCCGCTTGCTGGTTGCTATTTAAATCACGACTGTAATAGTAATAACTTACCAATAGTCGAATAAAAACAACTCCCATAAAGGTATCGGCGACACTAAACAAAAGGCCCGCTGCTTTGGCAAATATCCCCCCCTCAATTCCCGAGATGAGATAACCCCAAAACTCTAAAAAGAGCATGAGAAAAAATAGACCAAAGCCTATTTTTAAATTCTTTTTAACGTAACGAAATGATTGTTTAAAAGCACTGACATTTGGTTCACGAAGGGCCACTAGTGGAGCTAAGAGAAAAAAAGTTCCGGCCAGTACTGATGGAATCACAAAAAGAATGACACCGACCAAGATAGAAAATAAATAATAAATCCCATACAAAATAAAAGTAAATGAACCAAAGCTATACTCAGAAAATGAAAAAGTTTTATTTTCTTCTTTTCCCATAAAACGAATAGTCATGATCCCCGAGAGAATCATGTAAATGATGATGGTCACTAACTGCAAAACAATTTGTAAGTTATCACCACGAAGGGGCATACGCTCAAGTTCTTGCGAGATATAATTAACAATAAAAAATAAGGGAAAGAGCCAAATCCAAAGTTTGTATTCTTTAATGACGGTAATGACATTTTTGGTAAAGAAATTTTCCTTCATTGTTAACAAACCTCAAATGTACGTTTCTCGCGATTTTTTCGAACATGAGGAACTTTAAAAATTTGATTGTGAAAGCTAATATAAAAACCCGCCGGTAATAACTTCGCGGCCAAAAGAGCTTCGGTGACATTTTGAGTAGCATCGGTGTCTTCAAAACCCATCGGAGTCATTGCCCCTGTGAAGATGACAGGAACATCGACATTTTTAATCGCCTCAAAACAATTTTCCGCCGTCAAAGCCATGGTATCAGTTCCATGTAAAACGACGATTGGACATTTTTTCTTTAGTTGATCATTAATGGTCATCACAATAAGTTTTCGGTCTTCATCATCCATATAAAGTGAATCTTTATTTAACAATGGATAAACCGTAAAATGAGTGTAAGGTAGTCTAAGTTTTGATGAGATTTTATTTTTAATCATTGTGCCGCGATTTTCTAGCGTGCCTTCGAATTCATCATAGCTCTTTTCAATTGTTCCACCAGTTGTGATGATAACGATCTCGGTAAATTTATTTGAATTTTGCATTTTCATACCCTTGACATGCCTTAATTTGATCTCACTTTGAGAAGAAAAGATACGATTAAAAAAGACTCGTCTTATTGACACTTATTTTCAACTATTTGAATGAATTATAAAAGGAGTTAACGCTTATGACCAGAAGAATTGGAAAAATCACGGTTCAAACAAACGACATCTTCCCGATTATTAAAAAGTGGCTTTACTCAGAGCATGATATTTTCTTAAGAGAATTAGTGGCCAACGCTACTGATGCTATTACTAAAAGATCAACTCTTTCGCGTAACGCCAACCTAGAAATTCCAACGGGAAAAATTACTGTAAGTGTAAGCAATAATCAAAAAACGATTTCCATCTCTGATAACGGCTTAGGAATGACTGAGACAGAGGTGGAAAAATACCTGGCGCAATTAGCGTTTTCCGGTGCTGAAGAATTTGTCAAAAAATTAAAAGATGAAGGCAATAAACCAAGCACTGATATCATCGGAAAATTTGGTCTAGGTTTTTATTCTGCCTTTATGGTGGCAAAAAAAGTAGAAGTAGAAACTTTATCAATGCAAGAAGGGGCAAAACCTACAAAGTGGATCTGTGAAGGTGAAACGGAGTATACATTTGAGGAGTCAACAAAATCAGATGTGGGAACGACTATTACCCTTCATATTAATGAAGAATCAGAAG
>JAKLJM010000456.1 GCA_023151145.1 Bacteriovoracaceae bacterium
GAAATCAAAAACCCAGTTTTTTTCATCTAGGTCGCCGACAAACCAAACGCGAAATGAAACATCGTAGCCATGTAGATATTTACAATGAGTACCTTCAGCTCGCCATTGGCGAAAACAGGTGCTGAAGCCATCAAATAATTTAGATGATTGAAAAGTTGTTTTCATAGGCCCTCTGTTGATTTAATATCTCTTATTATAGCAAAGTTTTTCTGCTTTGTTTTCAAAATGACCTAGGTTTTCAGAGTTCTTTGGTCAGGTATTCGCGAATCATTTTAAAAATAATGACAGATAAAGATAGAATATTTTAATTTTCAGACCATGAAATAAAATAAATCATTTAAGAATCCTGATTTTTGTTACGGAGGACTATATTATGAAGAAAGGGATTTTGATCGGAATGATGTCTTATGCTCTATTATCTGCACAATCGTTTGCAGCTTCTGTTCACATGTGTAATTTTGCACCAGAAAACAATCTTTATATCAGCGCAGATGATAAAAACGCTGGTACGATGACTGAAGAAAGATTTAACAAGATCATTGATCGTGTTGAAGCTGTCTACAAGCCAATCGTAAAAACTAAAGGTGGAAATCTAGTTGTACAAAGAAACTGGACAGACGGAACTGTTAACGCTTATGCGTCACGCTCGGGTTCTACTTGGAATGTTGCAATGTTTGGTGGTTTAGCTCGCCATAAATTTGTAACTGATGATGGCTTTATGATGGTTGTTTGTCACGAATTAGGTCACCACATTGGTGGAGCTCCTAAGAAAGGTGGTTGGGGATCTGCTTGGGCTTCAAACGAAGGTCAATCTGATTATTTCGCTACTTTAAAGTGTATGAGAGCTATTCTTGAAACGGACGACAATGAAACTTATGTTGCTAACATGACTGTTGATGCTTCTGCATCTCAAAAATGTGAAGCTCAATATAAGTCTTCAAATGAAATTGCTCTTTGTAAGCGTTTAGCAATGGGTGGTAAATCACTTGCTATGCTACTTGGTGACTTAGGTGGTAACTCTAATGTTAACTTCAACACACCAGATACAAAAGTAGTTAAAACAACAGATCACAATCACCCACAAGCTCAGTGTCGTCTAGATACTTACTTCCAAGGTGCATTATGTGATAAATCTCTTTCTGAAGATGTTGATGATAGAGATGCTACAAAAGGTGTATGTATCCAAAGAGATACTAAAATTGGAACTCGTCCACTTTGCTGGTACAAGCCATCTGCACAAGAACTATAATTCTTTAAAGATTGCGAATTAAGATTTAAAATAAGAGGAAGCTTCGGCTTCCTCTTTTTTTTTCTATTTTTTGGAGTTTATTGTGAATTGGTATGATGCCTTTGGGAATTTGGCTTTTATTTTGGTGGCTTTTTCGCTTTTAGCTAAGGATATCTTGTGGCTTCGAGTACTTTCTGTCGTGAGTTCCTGTTGTGCCATTATTTTTAATTATAATGCAGCAGCAATGCCTCTGTGGACACCAATTCGCTGGAATCTTTTTTTTATTTCGTTAAATATTTATCATATTTCAAAAATCCTCTTAGCTAAGAAGAAAGTTATCTTGACGGAAAAACAAGAAGAGATTTATCAATGGTTTTTCCGAGACCTATCAAAGGTAGAGTTTCATAAGTTTATCAATGCTGGCCACTTTGAAAATGTTAAAGCGAATACAGTTCTAACCAGTGAAGGTAAGGAAGTGCATGATTTGTGGCTTATTTATTCTGGCAAAATTGACGTGCTTAAAAACCAGGTCAAGGTCAGTGAGCTTAAGGATGGTCAATTTTTAGGCGAGATGAGCTTTTTATCAAATCTTCCCGCAACAGCTACGGCCATTACTCATTTTGATACAGAGGTTATTCGTT
>JAKLJM010000013.1 GCA_023151145.1 Bacteriovoracaceae bacterium
GGTATTGAAACTTTTAAAAAATTCATGATCCATATGGATGATTGCTACAGTGAACAATTAAAAGATATTGTCATTTTTTATGATGCCAACACTAAACGTGGTGCTGCGGAATTTATTGTCGATGGTAAATATTTAAAGACCGATGGCTCACTACCAGAAGCTCATGGACAAACTTATTTATTGAAAGCAGGTGCTTTTTTAGAATTAAATGAAAATAATAAAATTAAAAGAATCACTACTTATTATAACCTTCCAGCTTGGATTGAGATGGTTAAATAATTAATGAACAAGTCTATCATCATTAAATATTTTTTTTCCAATGAAATCGCCCCCCTAATTCCCGAGTTGGCTCGATTACGCATTACCGTTTTTAGAGATTTCCCTTATCTGTATGATGGTAATTTAGAATACGAAGAAAATTATTTAAAAGTTTACACTCAATCAAACGAAAGCATTCTGGTTGCTGCATTTGACGGTGACCGAGTTATTGGAGCAGCAACAGCGCTTCCTTTAAAAGACGAAGCTGATTATGTGATTGAGCCCTTTAAGAGAGCTCAGCTTAATATTAACGAGATTTACTATTTTGGTGAAAGTGTTCTATTAAAAGAGTATCGAGGCTTGGGATTAGGTCACGCTTTTTTTGATGGTCGTGAGTTGGCCGCTAGAAAATACCATTATCAAATTGCTACTTTTTGCGCGGTTAATAGACCTGACAATCATCTTCATCGTCCCGTTAATTATCAACCTCTCGATGAATTTTGGAAAAAAAGAGGCTTTCTTAAGAACGAACATCTGACGGCACAATTCAGCTGGCAAGATATAGATGAAAAAGAAGAAACCTCTAAAACGATGACTTATTGGATGAAAAAACTATAACAGCTGGCTAATCATGAAATTAAAAATCGCATCTGCCCAATACCCTATTACCTACTTCAAGTCTTTGACTGAGTGGAAAGAACATACCCAACGATGGATTGATGAAGCCTGTAATGAGCAAGCAGAAGTCTTACTTTTTCCTGAATATGGATCGATGGAATTAACTTCGTTGCTTTCTACAGACGAACAAGCTTCACTAGAAAAACAATTATCCGGACTACAGCAATTTGTTCAACCCTTTAAAGAATTGTATCAAAAAGCTGCACAAGAAAAAAATGTACTCATCATTGCGCCAAGTTTTCCTTTAAAGGTAGAAAACCTGCACATCAACCGTGCCTTTATTTTTTTTCCTGATGGGAACATTGAATATCAAGACAAACAAATGATGACCCGTTTTGAAAACGAAGAATGGTTTATTTCTACTGGTGAGAAAAACTTAAAAGTCTTCACATATAACAATATCCAGTTCGGCATTAACATATGCTACGATGGAGAATTTCCCAACTTTGCGCAGGAACAATCGATAAATGGCATGCAGGTTTTACTTCACCCAAGTTGCACTGAAGGGAAAACGGGAATGGAAAGAGTTCACGTTGGAGCTCGGGCACGTGCCTTAGAAAATCAAATTTATGTTGTCGTTTCACAAACTATTGGTGATGCGCCTTGGTCGATAGCTGTCGATCGTAACACAGGAACGGCTGCTTTCTACTCTACATGCGACCATCTTTTCCCTTCTGACGGAATCCTTTTAAAGGGAAAGACAAATGAAGCGGGTTGGCTTTATCAAACTTTAGATATTTCCTTGATTGAGGAAATCAGAAAGACAGGTCAAGTTTTTAACTATCAGGACATGTTACAAATTTACAAAAAATAAATAATCATTCCGTTGTCGTTGTCGTGATCGTTATATAGTCTGAATACGTTCCAGGCTCTTTGTTGTCCACATTTTTGATCTTTACTCTCACAGGAATTCTATTTCCACTTGATGGAGTCGTGCCAGCACCGTTAGCAACAATAGTAGAAGAACTTAAATTTCTAAGCGTATTATTTACATATAGCTCATATTGAATTGTATTGTTTCCAGATAACACAGTGGTATTTTTTAAGACTCCTAAATTATTACTTGAAAATGTAACACTATAACCAGCATTGCTAACCACCATTAAATCAAATGACATTTGTTCATTTTGTTCTAATTCGCCAAAATCTAAAACCTGATAAGTATCGGCCGGATCAAAGCTTGCTCCTGTATCTACTAAAGAAATAGCGGCCATTTTAGGAACAATAATTTGCACGGCGATATTTTTGTACCCTTCATATGAATTGATCGCCCACCATTTTCCTGAATATGCTTGAACTTGAACATAATCAACATAAGTACCGGCTCTTGGCAAAGTGGCAGAGCTATAGGGACTAACACTGAAATAATAGGTCAAATCTAACTCTTCATTTTTTGCAATTTGCCCCATTAAAACATCATTATTTGAAGTAATGTCACTAGGATTTTTTAAAACCTGAGTCCCACCAGCATTTTTATAAAGATTATAATAAATCTTATTTCCATTAGAAAGATTGGTGGCATATCTATTATAATTTGGGGCCCAACCACGCGTGAAACCTAGAAAATATTGTGCACATGGACCGCTATTGTCATCGCGCTCTAATTCAAGAGTTTTGGGTATTATGACTGGATTTCCCGTAAGAGTATAAACCAGAGGTGGAACATCTAAATCGTAATCACATGCGATTAGAGTTTTTGCTGTTGTTAATAACATGAACATTATTAATTTTTTCATTCTTACCTCAAAGTGCTTCTTGCGGATTTTTTAATTTCACTGAACCAATATCCACAAACCCTTTTTTAGCTTGTAAATCAATTTCTACTTCTTCAAATTCATCTAATTTAACTTTATAAATTCCTGGAGCGACACCCTCAACAAAGAGCAGTCCATTTCTATTGGTGAAAAAAGGAAAGATTTTCTCTGGATTGGTTGTGTTTACGAGATAACCAACTTTTAAATTTAGTGGTTTTCCTTTACTGTTTTCTAGTCTTGCTTTAAAGGCAATTTGCCCAGCTTGACCGACGATAAAAAGATGTCCACTTTTGTATTTAGGAATGAGTACAAAACTTTCTTGCCCTAAAGAATATCCTGGATCTAAAAATGTCGAATCAAGTTGAATTTGTCTATATTGATATGGCGTTAACCCGGCCAACAAAGTTTCTCCAAAAATTCCACTTTTAGATTCAGATCCATTACCATCTGAATGAATACCAAATTCTTGTCCTTGAAAATCAGGGTGAGGTTTAAAGATGGCAAAACTTCCATTCAAGGGTCTTGAAATTGCTCCCCCCCAAACATCGTTTTGATAAACTAAGGATAGACCTCCGAGAATACGAGGATTAAACGTAGTAAAATTTTTATTCGAATCTTTTAAACGCTGATGATCTATGCGCATTCCTAGATCGGCCAATTGAGTATTATAAACTGAATCCACTGTTCCATTTTGTTCTGATTCAGACTCTTCAGCAATCGCCATAATTTTTAGATCATGAATTTTTTTTCCATTATCATGGATCGCCGTCAATCGTTTAAGGTTTGATTGATGATCATAAAATGCTGAGGCATAAGTAGAACTATCTGGAAAATTAAAATTTAAAAAAGCATAGGCTTGAGTATTCCAGACTTGATATTGATCTCGTGATCTTGAGTAAGAAAACGTCAATGTCGTATCGTTGGTTAATTTGGCACTAAGGGAAATATCGCCACCAAATTTATCTTCGTAAGTACTTAGTTTACTTTTTGCATGATTAAAACCAAAAGACATATTAAGTGCATCATATACCGGAACAGAATAAGTTAGATTTGTTAAATAATTATAAAAATTTGTATTTTTAACTTCTGTTTCATTAAATTTTTCAGTTCTATTTTCTATTCTAGCTGTGAGCGTATGGCTATTGTACCAATACCTACCGAAAAGATTTAATTGATAAATAAGCCTTTGTGCAATACCGCTATAATTATCATTCTTACTACCACCTAAATCTAAAATGAGGTTTCCTCTTTTGGTCGCTAAAATGGTTTGTCCACCATAGAGATTAAAATCACCTAGCTTTTGCCCATACAAAGCCAATGTGAGATTCCTACGATGACCATACTGCCAATACCCAGAAAAAAGTAAATCATCATAAACAGAGTAGGATTTTTCTTTTTCTTGATCTATTGAGACTTTACCAACTGAAATATCAAATCGACTTTGTCCGCGTGATAGTAATTCTTGAGAACTCGCCTCGTTAAATGATAGAATTCGTTTTTCACCAAATTCATCTTCAATCTCAACAATAATATTATTCACACCGTTATTAAGCGGAATATCTTTTAAAGTATGTTTACCTGGATTTAAATATTCTGATTTGATTAATAAATTATTAACAAATGTTCTTACTAATGATCTTTTGGTTATTGAGAAATCATATCTAGATGTTGGAAATGAAACGCGATATGGATTTAATGAAAAATCTCTAAAAAGAGTTACCCCTCCAAGATTTTTTGATTGTAAAAAACCTATACCGTTATTCGAAACATCACCGGCCTGAAATCGAGTTTGTCGATCATAAAAATCATACGTCAAAACGCTATTTTCTCGATACCAGTTTTTTTCTCTTAGTTCTTGATAAGTAAAACTATTATCTAGTACGACATCTTTTATAAATACCGAATTCTCGACCACACCTTCAACTTGATTATTGTTTTGATCCTGAGAGTTGTAACGATACTCTGCTTTATAGTTTAATTGAAAAGCAAATGGCGCTGGAGCGACTGCTTTTTTGGCATAATACGGAATAAAATCATCAAGAAAACTTTTTTCATTCGGCCGATACCATTCATCTTTTAATTTAATCTCTAATATCAAATCATTTGAATTGAAATCGTAAGGAATAATAAAACTATCAGCACTAATATCATCTGGAAGTTTTTTTAACTCATTAATAACTTCATCAACAACAATGTGCTCGAGAGAAGCAATAAGATCGTTACGTTTCAAGTGTAATAACTTTTTCCCCTGAACCATTGCCCCTATTTCCCCAGCGGCTCTTCCTTCATAAACCAAAGTTAGTAAGACTTCTCTTTTCTCTACTTTGCTTCCAAAAACTTTTTTATAAAGATCATCTGTCGATTGTGCATAAACCAGAGAAGAACTCTGCCCAATCCCTGATAATAGTGACGTCGTAAGAATGAAAGATTTCAAATTATTCTTTTTCAAAGTTCATCACTACTTTTTGATCAGATTTTAATAATTTCAATTTATCTTTTAAAGGTACGGTGAACTCACGAGTTGATTGAGCCAAAATGTTCTCTCCAACCATGCCCTTTAATTCTTCTGGTAACACTTCAATTAATTTATTATTTGCTTTAAAAGATAACGTCAGTTTTGTTAAAACCTGATGTTTTGTACCACTGTTTTTAACTGTGAACTTAACACTCTCTTTTGAAGAATTAATTGAGGTTATTTCTACTTTAGAATCGAAATCATTTTGTGATACATAAAATGCAGCAACATAACGAAGTAAAACTTTTATATTTGCAGCTTTTTTCTTTTTGCCATCAATTTCGATTGGCAGTTGTTCAGCGATGATTCGATAAGCTTCCTCTGCTTCAAGCTTACCCGTTTTTAACCAATTCACTTTTACAGATCTTTTTTCACCTGGTGGAACAATCAATTGATCTGGATACAGAGATAAATTCTCTTTTTCTTCGGGTTGTGATTCTACACCATTTAAATCCATCACTCTTTTAGCTGCCGTCAGCTGAACTGCGATTGGTTCTTTAGTATCATTTTCGATATAAAAAACGGCATTCTTTTCTTTACTTGGATCTAATGTTTGCGACATTGGTGTGAACTTAAAAGACCACACATTGAAAGATATCGATAAGACTAAAAATGTTAATATGAGCTTCATTCCTTGAACCTCCAGAATTAGATCTTATTATAGTTTAATCTAATTAATTCGCACTAATTTTAACTTTAAAAAATGGATTTTTATGCTGACTTATAGACTGGCGATCAACTGTAATGCGATATTCTTTTTTTGTCTGATACTCATCCAGTATTTTGATCTCAGTTTCTATTTTTAACCCTAAGGGATTTTCGATCTCTACATTGTGAGCATTTTCTAATTTTAAGACATTTGATTTTGAGAAAAGGCTTATAATTGATTGGTTTTTCACTACTCTTTCTTCTTCAATTGATAGGGATATATTTGTTGGAACTACGGCTCTAAGAACCATTGAACTACTTTTCTCTGCTAAAAGTTGACTAGAATAGATGAATAAATAAACACAGAGGAGCTTCCACTTCATGTAGATCTCTTCGGTTAGTTGATAATTTTACTTGAGAATAAAAAGGCCCCACATTTTATCTTGGGGCCTTGTAAAATAATTTAACTAGATAGCTGAGATGTCGAAAGTAACTGTGTCTGAGTAAGTACCTTCAACAAGCGATTCTTCAGGAGTACCTGTATATGAAATCGTTACATCTTTTACAGTATTAACAACTTGCGCACCAGCATTGTTAAATGTTTGGCCAGCAACTGTACTTAAATCTACTGCATTACCATCATATTTTAATGAATAATTAATAGATTCAGTACCACCACCGCGCACTAATTTACCTAAGTTACTTGAAGCAACTTTTACTTTGTACCCTGTATTTGAGTTAGATTTTTCTCTAACTGATCCCACTAATAGATTAGATTGTGACTGCACTAAATCAAGTGAACTAGCTACTGGATTTGCAGTAACTTCAATACTAAGTTTTTTAGTTACTACACCTTGAAGCGCTAATTGACCTTGTAAACTAGCTTGTGAAGAAAATACTGTTGTTAAAGCTAAAAGTGTTACTAATTTTTTCATACTATTTCTCCAATGTTGTTGAGTTCAACGTTTCTCATATTTTCTATTGCAGTTTCGATGCCAAGGTTTTCCTTGTGCTAACTTGTGGCTTTATCGTCAGGAATGGTCAAATTGTGACTAAAATGGCGACACCGGCAAAAAATTCCGTCTAAAAAGGTGTCAGTTTGAACTCTATAAATTTAATTAATTGGGACAAAAACTGTAGGCTATCTAAAGAAAAAGGCCAGGAATGAGATCCTGGCCTACTTTTAAAAAACTTAGAACCAATTCAAATTAGATTTCATTAATTAGGGCTTGAGCTTCTTCTAATAATTGTTCGATATTAGAAACATTTTCTTCTGTTAAAGAAGAGTCATCAGTGATGTTGTTTAAAGCTTCTTCAGCTGCTGCTAATTTTGCTTCAATTGTGTTCGCCATTGCTGCAATAATTTTTCCTTCTGTAATATCATCACCAGCATCAGCATTTGATAATTTTTCTTCTAATTCACTTTTTTGTAATTCAATACGTGATTCTAGACCAACTAGAACTTTTGGCGAAAGAGACTGAGCCATTGTTGAAGCCATTGATAAAGTGATCAATATTGCAGTAAATAATTTCATAAAATTCTCCTATGTGGGTTTAAGACCGTTGTTTATATTTTTTATTTTTCTCTTTTGGCGTTCTCTAAATCTAAACTCATACCAGCACCACAGTAAGCGCTACACTCCGGGCTTGTGACAACTGATAAAGTGTCTTTATTTGTAAAACGAAGTTCAACCTTACACACTTCATTTGAGTACTCATCTTTAGTTTCTGAAATTAACTGAACGTCATTTAATTTAGTAGCATCTGCTTGGTAATCACACATATGAAAGTTGCGCCCAACACTTGAGACTGCGATTGAGTACTTTTCATTAGATATTTTTTTAATTTCTACAGTAGAACCACCCTCTAAAAATTCACAATAGCCTTCCATGATATCGAAGATACCTCCGTCTTCGCGGCACTCGGCTACTGAAGAGTATCCAAAAGCAATAAATGGAGTAACTTTTTTAAATGATCCAGTCATATCTAAATTAATAGATCCCGCAAAAGTGCCGAAAGAGATACCGAAAGAGATCAAAGACAAGAAAGCATTAGCTTTTAATTTTCCCATGACTAAACCTCGTTTATTGTGATTCATAAAGTAGTATTTGTCGGATCATAGCTCTTTGAATGAGGATTTGGTTAAAGTGTGGAATTTTTACACTCTCAATATGAGTGACTATTTTTTAAACAGTTAATTTTCCGAATTGTTATTTTAAACCATGGTAGAATCGATCAATGAAAAATGCTCAATTTTGTAAACTTTCTCAACTGACTATTTTTTTCTTAGCTTCATTCTTGAACATAAACTCTCACGCCTTTAGTTGTCGATCTTTAGATAATGATCCATTATTAAAAAAAGTAATCGATCAAATTAAATCTGAAAACATTCATTTAGAAAGCTGCAAGGACAGTAAAGTTCATTTAACTTTTGACGATGGTCCATCAGACAAAACAACGAAGCCTATTTTGGACGCTTTAAATAAAAGAAAAATCAAAGCTACGTTTTTCATCACTACGGCCAACCTTGCCTCAGGAAAACCCAACATTAATATCAAAGAACAAATAATTAAAAATCAATTGCAAAGTGGTCATTTAATCGCCAGTCACGGTCATGAACATAATAGTTATGATCTTCGAATTACAAATTCTCGTGAAGAAGGATATAGCAGCTCTGAACGAAAAAATCAGATTGCAGAAAGTGTGCGCCTACTAAACAAAGCGACTTCTAGTCAATTTGATAAGCAATCGATCAAACTATTTCGATTTCCTTATGGCCGTGGTGCCATGCCATCACAAAAAGAAATAGAAGAAATGGAACGAATGAAAAAACTTATCTTCAAAGGTGAATCATACGCTGAAAAACTTGCAGAATATCGCAGACAAAGTCCTGCACTCTTTCAAATTGCTGATTACAACTTTTCTCATTTGGGATGGAACTTAGATTCAAATGATTCTTCTCTGCCAATGTCGATGCCGGCAGAAAACGTTGTAATTGATTATGTGAAAGAAAATGTTCAGGCCATGTGCAATCCGAAAAAAGATATAAAAGTGGCTCTTTATCACGATATAAAAGAAGTCAATGTCAGAGCCATTCCTCTCATTGCAGATATTGGATCGTGTCTTGGAATTGATTTTATTTCCGGCCAAGAAATGATGGCTCAAAAAACATCACTCACAAGAGATGGTGTTTTGATAAGTCTAAAAAGTACAATGAAGGCTACGGTAGAAACAGTCGATGAGATTGGAAAACTCTTAAATGATCTAAATAAACAAAACAAACAGTGTCCTGAAAAAAAATCTCTAGCTAAAACTAATACGAATAGTTGTTACAGTGAGTATTTGAAAAAAAGTTTTAATAATTGTGAAGGACAATCTTCTATTTGTTATAATGGAAAGTGGTATGGCAAAGAAGATCCAACCATTATTTTGAATTGCGGAACTAAATATTAATTTCTTTTTTTGATTGCAAACGATTTATTACACTTTTAATAATGGGTTTTAATATAAAAAATAAGACAACTGCACCAATGGCCCATAATAAAATTGAATACAATCCCACTAAACCATAAAGTTGAAAAAATTCTTTAGGACTTTCTTTAAACTTAGCAACCACTAAATCAGGTCTCAGTGGTACATTTCCGACATCAAAAAAAAGGCTTACGATTTTCATATAAATGGGAATCATGATAATTTGAAGAGGATAAACAAGATAATTCACAGATTGAATGACAATTTGGTTATATTTAAACAAGTAGCCACAAAGACCAGCTAGTAAAGTAGTTGTTCCTAAAACCGGAAAAACACCGATTAGTAATCCAGCCACTACTGCTTCAGCAATTTTATCTGGCGTCGATCCAGTTTTAAGTTGATCTAAAATAACAGTTTTAACTTTTAAAAACATTTTTATCCCATCTGTAAGATATTCATCATAACCTAATTTCCCTAAAGCACAAAAGAGACAATGAATGGACAAGTATAGTTGTCGCCTAAGAAGTTATATGTTACCCTCTGCCCTATGAAAAAAGCACTCTTTAAGAAAACTATTATTCTTAACTTTCCCTACTAAGAGGGCAATTCCATGAATTGCCCCGGACAAATTCAAGGTTGTCCGCCAATCTGTCTCCTCAATTGAAGTTAAACATTACTCGGGACTAATTATGAGAAAAGAATTCTATCTTGCGTTTGTAATTGCACTAGTCATGAACATCTTGTTCTTCGTTTATTGGACTCCTGGTCTTTATTCCTTAATTGTTTTAATTCCATTTTTTGCCTTGGGCTTTCGAGATATCTTACAAAAAAGACATGCCATTAAAGCAAATTTTCCGGTTTTTGGTCATCTTCGTTACATTTTGGAATCTATTCGTCCCGAAATTAATCAGTATTTTATTGAGTCTAATACTGACGGTAAACCGTTTAGTCGTGAACAACGTTCTGTTGTCTATCAAAGAGCTAAAAAAGTTTTAGATACTGTTCCCTTCGGTACCCAACACAATGTTTACTCTCAAGGATATGAATTCGTCACACATTCAATGTATCCCAAACACGTTGAGCAAAGTGACCTAAGAACTTTAGTAGGAAGTAAACACTGCAAACAACCCTACTCACTTTCTTTGTTAAATATTTCTGCCATGAGTTTTGGTTCACTCTCTCCAAATGCCATCCTTTCTTTAAATGGTGGGGCAAAAGATGGTCACTTTGCACATAACACAGGAGAAGGAGGAATTTCCCCGTATCACCTCGAGCCAACGGGAGATCTAATTTGGCAAATTGGAACTGGATATTTTGGGTGTAGAACTGAGGAAGGACAATTTGATCCAGAACTGTTCAAAAAAAATGCCAACCTTCCACAAGTAAAAATGATTGAGATTAAACTATCTCAAGGAGCTAAACCCGGACACGGTGGTATTCTTTCAGGGAAAAAAGTCACACAAGAAATTGCAGAAATTAGAAATGTTCCTCTAGGAAAAGATGTTATTTCGCCTCCTGCACATACTGCCTTTCATGATTCGAAATCTATGTTGCAATTTATTTCTGAATTAAGACTACTTTCAAATGGAAAACCAATAGGCATAAAACTTTGTTTAGGTCATAAACATGAGTTTGAAGATTTAGTTTCAGTCATGGTTCAAGAGAACAACTTCCCTGACTTTATCGTTGTAGATGGTGCCGAGGGGGGAACCGGAGCAGCTCCTTTAGAATTTTCAAACTATATGGGTATGCCTGGAATGGATGCTCTTGTCATTGTGGTTGATGCTCTTAAAAAAGCAGGTCTAAAAGAACAGATCAAAGTTATTGCTACAGGGAAAATCACGACTGCTTTTGATATTGTTAAACTGCTTTGCCTTGGTGCAGATGCCACTTATGCTGCTCGCTCAATGCTCTTAGCCCTTGGATGTATTCAAGCTCTACGTTGCAATAACAATACTTGCCCCGCGGGTGTAGCCACTCAAGATCCTTACCTTTTTGAAGGTTTACACATTCCAACAAAAAGAACTCGTGTAAAAAACTTTCATCAAGAAACTTTGGCAGCTGTTGCCCACGTTATTGGAGCCATGGGCATAGATCATACAAGTAAACTTACCCGCCATCTTTTACATAAACGAGTAGAAGAAAATAAAATTAAAACATTTGCTGAATTATATCCTGAAGTCACTGTCTCTTAAGTAACTTTAGACCTTTTGACTCTCCTCTAGTTTTCTGGAAGTGGGATGATATCATCCTCTCCAGGAACTTGAGGAAAAGTTTTTTCTTTCCATTGTCGTTTAGCCATCTCAATTTTTTCTTGATCACTAGAAACTAAATTCCACCAAATATACCTAGGCTCAGAAAATGCTTTTCCTCCAATAAGAGCAAAAACCGCATCAGAGGAATGCTGAACTTCAATGGCAGAATCATCCTTAAACACGATCATTTTTTTTGCAGTATAAGTTTCACCACTTACAGTCACTGTACCTTTTACAACGTATATTGCGTGCTCATGACCCGCTTCGTGGTGAGTGAATGTACCTGACTTATGTGCCTGCATCACCATAAAGGTCATTGGACTATAGGCCTTCAGTTTAGATTGTTTGCCTTGGCTTGAACCAGCCACTAAATTAATCGTAAGAGATTCTGTTTTAAATTCTGGAATATCTTCTTTTTCATAATGATGAAAACTAGGTTCTACATCTTCAAATTCTTTTGGTAGAGCAACCCAAAACTGTAAGCCATGAATTGAACGATTATGCTTTTTTGCCTCTTCAGTTTCTCTTTCAGAATGAGCAATTCCCTTTCCAGCAGTCATCCAATTCACTTCACCGGGAATGATTAACTGTTTTGAGCCAAGTGAATCATGATGAAGCATTTCTCCTTCAAACAAATAGGTCAAAGTAGAAAGCCCAATATGAGGATGAGGACGAACATCAATTTTGTCATTTGGTGCTTTTAATAAGGCTGGACCCATTTCATCTAAAAAGATAAAGGGACCCACCATTCTTCTTTTCGCCCAAGGAAGAACTCTTCCTACTTTTACTCCAATGTCTTTTTCTCTTGATTCGATAATTAATTCGATTTGATTTTTCATTTGTTCATTATGGCCACAAAAGAAAAATTAAAAAAGCCCAGATTTGATATTCAGTTTTAATTAGGCATTGAATTTACAAAATAATGGCAAATACCTTTGTCAATACTTGTTATAATTGATCAGGTTTAAATCTTAGTTGGTCCTCAATACAAATAAGTGTATAATGAACTCGTAGCTATTTTTCTACACATTGATCCAAGGAGGATTTATGGCCAAGGGACAAGACAAAGGTAAGGACAAGGGTAAAGATAAAACTAAACCTAAGTTATCAACCAAAGAAAAACAAGATAAGAAAAAAGAGAAAGGTAAAAAAGTCTATTAAGTAGATGATAGCCCACCTCTCGGTGGGCATTTTCTCTTGATTCTTTATCTTAGTTCAAACATTTTATCTTTGTTGCTTTTTTATTATCATCAATTGCTACTAATACAAATTTCCCAGTGACGGCTTTTTCTCTTTTTTCTGAGTACATATCTTCTGTATAAATATCGACGATGACTTCAATACTTGTATTTCCTACCATTCCAATTTTTGCATCTAATTCGACTAAACTTCCAGTGGGAATAGGCGTGTTAAAATTTATTTTATCAGTACTCACCGTCACCACTTTTTGACGTGTGAATCGCGTTGCTGCGATAAAGGCAATTTCATCCATCCAATTGAGCGCCATTCCACCAAACAATGTATCGTAGTGGTTGGTCTCTCCAGGAAAGACTGCTTTGTAAAGACGTGTGCGTGCCGATTCTCGGCGAGATTCAAGATTCATATTTCCTCCGCGGGATTAAATTGTTGAAAAGGGATCGGACTAATGAAATTTCAATTGAAGTTTTCAATCACCGTTGCGGGACAGTGCCAGATTTTCACTGGCTTCACCTTTGTTTCAACTCACAATACTCTCTTCTTAGTTTTATGTAAAATAACTAAATTTGTCCAAAGCCTCCATCTGCAAAAATTTCGGCTCCACAAATAAATTTCGAAAAAAATGGAAAAAATTTTAATGCTTCTTTGAAATTTAAGAATTCCTTATATTAATAAGAAATTTTTCACCATTTGTAACTTGCCCTAGGTCTGTTAGAATTTTCATACAACTTCAATGGAGAACTAGTTTATGAAATATCTCTACTTTTTTATCTTTATATCGCTAGCTGGATGTTCATCAAATTCAACAAATCAAAACCAGACAGAATCTGATGATGTCGTTTTTGTGGAAAAAATAGAAGCGTCTTGTATTGCCACTGCACTTGTAAGCTCTACAGGGTTTAGCATAATTCCTCCAGTTGCTAAAATGGTTGCGAAGGAAATGCTTGTAACAAAGGCAAAAGAAGTTCGTTCAAATAGATTGATTCTTACCAGCGAAGAGGGTTTATTTCGTGTTTCAATGAGTGCAAAAGCATATCGCTGTGCCGAAACTAAAGAAGTTAAGAAAAAAGGAACTTAAAAGACCAATACCCGACTTCCACAATCATACTTATACAACTTGGCACTCTAAAAATATCTCTGCATAATTTTAAATAACGAATATTTTTAGAGGATATTAATTATGAAATGGATTTCGATAGTATTATTTCTTTTCGCTCAATCTAGCTATGCTAGCTTACCTGTAAACAATTTAAAAATTCCTGTGAATTCTTCTTTTGCCAATTCAATGACGGAAGAAAAATTTAATGCCATCGCTGATCGAGTGGAAGATTTCTATACACCGATTGTGAAAGCTCAAAAATCTGTTTTAGTTTTTAGTAAAAACTGGGCATCTGAGACCGTAAATGCTTCTGCTATTCGTTTTGGTGGAACATCTTGGCTAGTGAATTTATATGGAGGACTTGCTCGCCACCCTCTTGTTACTGACGATGGCTTCATGCTTGTTATTTGCCATGAAATGGGTCACCACCTCGGAGGCGCACCAACGGTTGGTGGCATTAGAGGATTTTGGGCCGCAGTAGAAGGACAAGCTGATTATTTTGCCACCATGAAATGTATGAAAAGCCTTTTAAAAAATGATGACAATATTTCAATTATTGAAACAATGGATGTTGATCCCTATTTAAAGAAGACTTGTCTTGATAAACATAAAAATCAAAATGAAATCGCCCTTTGTGAAAGAATTGGAATGGCATCTCTTAGTGTTGGTAAACTTCTTTCAAGCTTAAAAGACAATGCGGTGATTAACTTTGAGACTCCTGATAAATCTATCGTAAAGAAAACTGAAAAGACTCACCCAAAAGCTCAATGTCGTCTCGATACCTATTTAGCAGGATTAGTTTGTGATAATGAAGAAGCCATGAATCGCAAAGACCCATTAGCAGGGGCTTGTTTAAAACGCGATGGATACACTGAAGGCTTACGTCCACTTTGTTGGTATAAACCTGAAAGAAAAGAATAATTAAGTCATAAACTTTGGTTCCATTTGGCATAAGCCATCTGGAACCAAAGTTTTTTAATTAGATCCTGATAAACAGTTTTCTGGATTTTTAAAAGAAGC
>JAKLJM010000457.1 GCA_023151145.1 Bacteriovoracaceae bacterium
GATTTAATAATTTTTTATCTTCGCCATAAACTTTGATATCAAATTGAATGGGCTTAATATCTTGACCGTTAACTTTTAAAGCTTTCACGGGAGTGATTCTCAAAACATATTTTCTTTGATTTTCAGAATCAACAACTGTTAAGTCTTTATTGTACTGAGTAAAGTATTCTTCTGTGATTTTAGATTCAGCTGACGGGTGTTTAAAATCTAATTTGATTTTAAATTCAGCAAAACTTGAAAAAGAAAGAAATATCAGTGAAGACAAGAATAGGCTTCTAATTTGTTTCACTAAAAAATCTCCCTTAAAATTGTTTAACTCAAAGCAATTCGTCAATTTTAAGGGAGATTAAAGTTTTTCTCTACTGAGGAACGTTTTTCCCATGGTCTGGTTTAAGAAGTGAAACCACTACTCCAAGAAGTAAAAGAAGACCAATGATAATAACCGACAAATTTGTTGGAATTTTTACGAAATCCACAATCGACATCTTAATACCAACAAAGATTAAGATCGCGGCTAATGAGTACTTTAAGAAATGGAATTTTTCCAAAATACCAGCTAGGGCAAAATATAAAGATCTTAATCCTAAGATGGCAAAAACGTTTGAAGTAAATACAATAAATGGATCTGGGGTAATCGCCAAAATAGCAGGAATTGAATCTACTGCAAAAATTAGGTCAGTACTTTCAATCAGAATTAAAACTAAAAATAGCGGAGTAAATTTTCTCACATTTCCTTCCATGATACTAAAATTATCGTGGTGGTAATGCGGAGTAAGTTTCAGATATTTTCTGGCAAATTTCACAACCGGATTTTGCTCAACATCCATCGACTTATCTTTTTCGAACATCATCTTTACCCCAGTAAACACTAGGAAAATTCCGAAAACATAAATCATCCAATGGAATTTTTGAATAAGGGCAACACCGGCAAAGATGAAAATTAATCTAAAGACCAGCGCCCCAAAAACACCCCAGAATAAAACGCGGTGCTGATACTTACTTGGAACGGCAAAGTATTTAAAAATAATTGAGATAACAAAAATATTATCTAAGCTCAGTGATTTTTCTATTAAGTAACCAGTAAAGAATTCTAAACCAGCTTGTTTTCCTACGTTAAAATAAACATAGGCATTAAACGCCATGGCCAACGTAATCCAAACTACTGTCCACGTCATGGCTTCTTTCACTGATACTTCATGTGATTTTTTATGAAAGACACCTAAGTCTAGTGCTAACATGATTAGAACAATTGCACTAAAAAGTGCCCACTCAATAAATGAGTGCCCCGCGATCACCATATCCATCATACAAATACTCTCCTCTCAATTTATAGATCTGATTTTATATATTTTTTTTATAAATTCGAGAAAAACATTTGTACGATGCATTTAATCGGTTTTAAAGATCGTCTTTCTTTTTTTCAGGAAAGATCAAAGAAGCCAAAATTGATGCACCGATCACTCCAATCACAACTGCTAACGATATATTCGTATCGATGTGATAGTAATGGCTGGTTAACATTTTTAGACCTATGAAAATTAGCACCACTGACAGTGCATAGCCCAAAAACCTAAAATACTGCACCACACCTGCGAAAGCGAAATACAGTGATCGCAAACCAAGGATGGCAAAGATGTTAGAAGTGTAGGCAATGAATGAGCTCTTAGTCACAGATAAGATGGCCGGAATTGAATCAACTGCGAAAATCAAGTCAGTACTTTCAATAATAATTAAGACCATAAAAAGTGGAGTCGCGAAACGCACACCATCTTTCACCACAAAGAATTTTTCTCCTTCATAGTGATCAGTCATCTTTAAGTATTTTTTACAGAAACGGTAAACTGGGTCTTGTTCTGGATCAACTTC
>JAKLJM010000458.1 GCA_023151145.1 Bacteriovoracaceae bacterium
TTTGAGAGATGGTGTTGAGACTCATCGCCTGTTGAGAGAGATTTTTAGAGGCGAGGGCAGCTTCGTTGGCGACTTTGATTCCATTTTCAACATCATTTTTACTCTGAGTTGTTAAGCGGCTCATTTCTTCTTTTGTTTGGCGGACAATTTCTTGAACTTTAGCAGTGGAATCACCGAGCATGTTTGAAATATCTTGAGCGGCATTTCCAGACATCGTGGCAAGATCTAACCAGGTTTTCCCTTCATTGTTTTGAAAGGCAATGAGTTTTTCAATGGCTGTATAAAAACGTTCTCTCTTGGTTTTAATACCAGTATTAAAGGCAGCACTAAAATTTTTAATAGCTTCTTCTGATGGATCTTTGGCCAAAACTTGGAGTTTTAATAGTTCGACCTTTAGTTCGTCCCAGCTGGTTTTTAATTCAGTATAGAGTTCATCTTCGCCGGGAACAAAGGGAATTCCTTCATAATGTTTTTGATGTCGGTCAAACTCTTGATAAAAGAATTTGATTCGTTCTTCCATTTCAGCAATGGTTTTTTCATCATTACTCATACCCATTTGTAAGAGGCTTCGTTGGATGATGTTAGTGGCGGTATCCATTGAGCCCAAGGTAATTGCATTACCTAAATTAATTTCACTGACATGATGGAATGTATCGACAGTTTTGTTGAGGAAAAAAATATTCAAAGATCCAACGATAAAGAGAATAAAGGCAATAATGCCGAAACTAAAACGTAATTTGAAATTGAGACTAGATCTTTGCCACATGCTTTGTTCCTTTGAATAAGTGCTTGAGTCTTATTTTGTCGGAAATTTAAAAGGAACAAAGATGGGCAATGAACATTAAGTAAAAATTATTCTTTTTTTGATGAATCCTTAAACGTCAGGGGCGACGTATACTTCGATGTCTGGATTAAAATCATCACGCAAGATGGATTTAATAGCTTCTAACGTACCAGTGGCAGAAGAAGGACATGTTCCACAAGCACCTTGGTACTTAACCATGAGAATATTATCTTGATAGGTGAGCGCTTGAATATCTCCACCATCGGCCTGTAGACCTGGGCGAATCGTTTTATCAAGTATTGCTTCGATGTTTTGTAATTCTGGAGTGAGTTTCTCACGACGTTCTTTTTCTGGATCCGGATCAAAATAATCGGGGTCATGGTGCGGGACTTCGTCTTTTAAAACTTTTGCCACATTCACTTCCACACTCGACCAATCTTCAAATGAAAATTTCGTTACCGTAATAACATTTTCAAAAAAGTGCAGTTGATCAATACCACGTACATCAAATAGTTTTCGCGCTAATTTGTTGTCGTGACATTCACTCGGGGTTTTATAAGTAGAGTTCCCTTGATTTTTAACCGGAACACTTAAAATAAATTTTAAGGCATTCGGATTTGGAGTTGGTTGAGTATCAAAATCAATTTCCATTTTAGATAAATCCATAAAATCACCTATTGTAAAAAACGAAGAGATTTTTTTATTGCTTCGATTAAAAAATCAATCTCTTCTTGTGTATTATAAAAAGCAAATGAAGCTCGAGCTGTGGAGCTTACATGGTAATGATCCATGAGTGGTTGAGTGCAATGATGACCTGTTCTAATCGCTATTCCTTGTTGATCTAATAATGTTCCTAGATCTTGTGGGTGGACATTTTCAATCACAAAGGAAATGACGGCCGATTTTTCTTTCGCAGTCCCAATTATTTTTAGCCCTGGAATCGTTAAGAGTTGGGCTTCAGCATAATGAAGGAGGGCATCTTCTCTTTGATGAATAGTTTCAAACCCTATTTCATTTAAGTATTTTAAACTTTCGATAAAAGCGATTCCTTCGGCGATGGCCGGAGTTCCTGCT
>JAKLJM010000459.1 GCA_023151145.1 Bacteriovoracaceae bacterium
ACTCCTGGAAGCACATATCCTTCTTGTTCTAGTTCAGGAGTTAAAAGTTCAATAGGAGTAATACCCATATTTTCAAAATGAACGGGGTATTTTAATTCAATCAAGGCAATATCGTGAGTATATGTTTTTTCGTTATAATCTGGATGAACATGACCTTTTTTAACTTCTAATTTAAATCTTTCTTTTGATTTTAAATCGACACTTCCTGCTGTAACAAATTTCCCAAACACCGGTGCACAATGAGCAGCGGTTAAAATCCATTTACTCGCAATGACACTCCCAGCACATTGACCTGAAATATTGACGATATGACTCGTTTGCGATTCTTCTGAATTAACTTCTGTTCCCCCAACAATATTTTCAAAGCCAAAACTAGAAAAAGAAAATGAAAATGAAAATGAAATGAGTAAAGTCATTAAGAGATTGTTCATTGATTCAGCCTTGTTTGTTAATGGTACGACTTATATAAAACATTGAGGTCTTTGTAAAAAAAATATATGGAAAATTTGGTCTTTCTATTTAAATAAAATGCTGTGATTTTCTAGGATAAGATACCGGTGGTGTCTTAGTTATGAATGATGTTAAGATTTTACTCAATCCTAAACTTGTGAAATGAAATAGAAAGAGGCAATAATGCGAAAAAGAGAAGTCTATCAAAGTGATCTAATGACAGGAATTATTTCCTACCCAGAAAATAAAGCCACAAAAATTCTTGTAGCTTTACATGGTATTGGATCAAACGAAGAAGATCTCTTGCCAGTGGCTGAAGAGATTGTCCCGGATGCTTTGGTGATAAGTTTACGTTCTCCTCACAAAATGGGGATAGATGCATATTCCTTTTTTCATGTAGATTTTAGACCCACCGGTAATATTCATGACTGGGAAGATGTGCAAAAAAGTTTTACTCTTTTAGAAAACGAATTAAATTATATGGCAAAAAAATTTCAGCTTTCTGTAAGTGATATGGCCGTCATGGGTTTTAGTCAGGGTTCAATTATGACGATGGGCTTATTATTACAAAGTTCTCTTCCGCTTGGCCATTATCTTTGTTTTTCTGGAAGGACTCTTCCTGAGTTTGCTGACTTTGCTCTTCATAATCCCAAAGTCGGAGAAGCTCGAAAATTATTTCTCACTCATGGTATTCAGGATAATGTTTTATCTGTTGAACAGGCGAGAAAGAGCCTAGAGATTGTGAAAAACATTAAGGCCGATGTGACATACTCTGAGTTTGTAGGTGGGCATGGAATTACGGATTCAATTATAAGTGATGCTAAAAATTGGCTGCAGTCAAAGTAAATTGGGCCAACTTTAAAAGTTGACCCATAATGAGAATATTTAATTTTGCTCTAAAACAAATTATAATCTTTCAAAAGTCATTTCAAGTTCTTGATCATATAGTGAGCTATAAACTGGAGCTTTAAATTTAGCGAAGTTTTTTACGCTCTTTAAATTAATTCTTTGAGTGAAATCTGAACCGTTATCACATTTTACTTTAGACTCTAGGATATCATTTTTAATAGACCCTTTTCCTTTACACTCTAAAGTTCCAAAGGGAGATTGTTCTGTTAACTTTACGTTTCCTTTTGCATCAACAGTGACAATATTCATAACCGGGATATCTTGACTTGTGATTTTGTAAGTTCCCACTACATCTTGAATTGAAGCAGCGTTAGTTAAAGAAGAAACCGCAATCATGATTACAGCAAGTGATAATTTTTTCATAAAATCTCCTATAGGTTTTAGTACACAGTCGGTTGTTTCAGAGGAGTTTATCTTGAATAAAGGAGATTCATTGGGTTTTTGTAAAATATATAGGATCGTTTAAAGGTGTCTATAAAATAGACAGTTAGTTAAA
>JAKLJM010000460.1 GCA_023151145.1 Bacteriovoracaceae bacterium
GATCTGCACAAAGGCCCTGGTGTTCAGCATATAGCAATGATGACTGGAGATATTATTACAACAGTTGAAGATTTACAGACTCGCGACGTAAAGTTTTTAAATATTCCTTCAACTTATTACGCCAACATTCCTAATCGCCCTTTTAAAGTCGAGGAAGATATCAATGTTCTAGAAAAACGCCAGCTTCTAGTTGATGGAGATAAAGAAGGCTATTTATTGCAAAACTTCACTGAAACTTATGTTGGTCCACTTTTCTTTGAAGTTATTCAAAGAAAAAATCATTGGGGATTTGGAGAAGGAAATTTCCAAGCACTTTTTGATGCCATTGAACAAGATCAAGTTAAACGTGGTTATATAAAAGAATAGGCAACAATCATGACTTTAAAATTGAATAATGTTTACATAACTTATGCTAAAAGAACGCCCATTGGAAAACTAATGGGCTCACTCTCTCAAGTGCGTCCAGATGATTTATTGGCCCACTTGCTTAAAGACGTAAAACAACAACTCAATTTTAATCCCCTGGAAATTGACGATGTCATCGTAGGTTGTGCCAACCAAGCAGGTGAAGACAATCGCAACATCGCAAGAATGTCCTTACTTCTAGCAGATTTTCCCTATGAAATTCCTGGTGCTACCGTCAATCGTTTATGTGCATCTTCACTTGAAGCCCTTTCTGATGCCTTTGCAAAAATTCAATCAGGAATGAATGACTGTATTCTTGTGGGTGGTGTAGAAAGCATGACCAGAGCTCCATATGTTTTGAGTAAAGCTGAAACGAGTTTTGATCGATCTCAAAAAATGTACGACACCACTTTTGGTTGGCGATTTCCAAATCCAAACATGGAAAAGAGATTTCCACTTTTAGGGATGGGGGAAACCGCAGAAGAAGTAGCTAAACTTTTAAACATAACTCGTCTAGAACAAGATGAATTTGCCTTTAACTCTCACCAAAAAGCTGTTAAAGCCGCAAAACTTGGCCTAACAAAAAATGAAATTGTTCCCATCACCATTAAAAATAAAAAAGATGAAATTATTGTCTCTACGGATGAATGCCCGAGAGAAACAACGACGATGGAAGCCTTAGCAAAACTTGCAACCGTATTTAAAAAAGATGGAACCGTTACCGCTGGAAACGCATCTCCTATGAATGACGGTGCAGCACTACTTATGGTCGTGAGCGAAGAGTTTTTAAAACGTCATAACCTCACACCTGTTATGCGCATCACAGGTGCTCAAGCTCGCGGCGTTCATCCTAGCACCATGGGACTCGGTCCCGTTGAAGCAGTAAAAAAATTAAGCCAACGCTACCAACTAAAAATATCTGATTTTGATGCTATCGAATTAAATGAAGCTTTCTCTGCACAAGTTTTAGGCTGTGTGAAAGGTTTGGATTTAGACTTAAATAAAGTCAATCGTCATGGCGGTGCCATCGCCCTTGGACACCCCCTAGGCGCTAGTGGTGCGAGAATTGTCACTACACTATTTCATCAAATGAAATCAGAGAAGACCCTCAAAAAAGGCTTGGCTTCGATGTGTATTGGCGTTGGGCAAGGTCTGGCCGTTAGTTTCGAAAACTGCTAAAACTGCCCCACTTGAGTGGGGCTAGATTTAAGAAGTAATTAGCTTGTGAGTTACTTCTTAACATTTAATTTTTCTTTTCTCGTTTTATTTCTAAATTTTCTTACATCTTTTAACGTTCATTCGAAGCTCTTCATTAAAGTAATCGATAAAAATATCCACGTGGTCTTGCAAAGAAGCTTGAGTCTTAGAGGTGTTCCAAGATCTTCGAAAAAGACGATTCATATTCGCTCTAAACATCGCCAAAATTTGATTTATTTGAAA